>NZ_QMIN01000052.1:1144-11595 GCF_003287795.1 Actinomyces sp. Z5 | reverse complement strand
TTGGACCCCTGTTCCCCCGTTGGACCGCCGTAGCCGCCGGTTACAGCGGTCCAACGGGGCGTGGGCGGTCCAACCGAGCGTGAGCGGTCCAACCAGGGCGGTACAAGACCTACTCGCCCCCTTCGACTGTCGGCAACCAGGCCCCCGACACCGCGGGAACGCCCTACGCGCCTGACTGCGCACACCAATCCTCGCTGAGCACACAACCGGCCCGCCCACAGGCACCAACGTCGACAACCCGGCTCCGGGACGACGCTCCCAACAGCGCGAGCGAGCTCACGAAGACGACTCCGCGTCCCCCACGGGCACACGCAGCCCACTCAAACTCGGGCCCCACAGCCACCAGACACGACCAACTCACCATCCGCCACCAGACCACCACCCACATCGCCAGCACCGCCCCACCACCACAAACGACTTACACAACACGACCTAAACGCGCTCAAACCGCCCGCGGCGCCATAGGAAGAAGACGGTATGCCACCCGCGGCCACGACGGCGCCCACAACCAACGCCGAAGCCAGAACCTACGGATCATTCGCAAGAACCTCCCGCACGGTCCCCGCCCGGCCCATGACCTCCTCAATCGCCTGCTTCTTCAGGTTCTCCGCCAGATCTGACGAACCGTCGTCGTCATCGCCGTCAGCGTTTGCGTCTGCGTAGGAGTTGTATGACATGACTAGCTCAGGGCCCCTTCCCCCGGGCAGGACCCGGGTAACCAAACACAGCCACACTCCACACGCCACCAGTGCGCTGTACGGAACATGACCGACTCCAAAAAGTTACCACACCGCCATAACTCGGCAAAGCGTCCGTAGACCGATCTGTTCCCGCGCCGGCTGGGACAATGCTCGTGCTGTCGCGAGCGACCGTGCCGGCGACCCTGGCTGTAGCAAGGTTTTCCACAGGCAGCCGTCGGGCACTGGTGCCGGCGCCCGCGCCCAGGAAGGATGAGGCCATGCCCACGGCCCCTTCCACTCCCCCGGCTCCGTCGTCGTCGCCGGAGCCGCTGGTCGACTTCGCCCCGGGGGCCCGGACCCGCACGGTTCCCGCCCGGGCGGTGCTGGCGCGCCTGCTGCACGGCCCCGTCGAGCCGATTATGGATGTCCTGCCCATGCAGGAGTTGGCGCTGCTGCGCTGCCACGGTCTGGATGAGCGGGTGTTGGTGGACGTGCACGGGCAAGCGGTGCCGGCGGACCTGCTCGGCAACCCGGCCGCCCGCGCCGCCGCACTCGCGCCGCGGCTACCGGCCAACCGGGTGGTGGCCGGGCGCACCGCCCTGTGGGTGCACACCGGCGGGCAGGTACCCGCAGGACCAGAACTTGTGCGCAACGCGCCCCCAGCCGACGTCGTCACCCTGGAAGGGGTGGTCTGTCTACGGCTCCCCCGGACGGTCGTCGACCTGGCGCGCACTGCGCCACCCGCGGTGGCCGTCGATGCGGTGCTGCGTGCCCGCCGCGCCGGGCTGACCCGCCGCGACCTGGAGCCGGCGCTGCTGGCCCGCCGCGGCGGCGGCATGCGGGGCCTGCGGCGAGCCCGCCGGCTGATCGACGAACTGTACGCGCCGATTGTGCCGGACTGAGTTCAGGCGTCGGCCTGAGCCGGGCGCTCGTGCTGGTGCCGATTGGTGGAGGAAGTCAGCCGCCGCGCCTCGAACACGCCGTCGATGCGCCGCAGGGAGGCCAAGGTGTGGTCGAGGTGGCTGGCCTCCGCCAGCTCGACCACGAACCGGCCCACCACCACCCGGTCCCGGGAAGTGCTCACGTTGGCACTGATCATGTTAACGTGATTGTCGGCCAGGACGCGGGTGATGTCCGCCAGCAGGCCGCCACGGTCCAGGGACTCCACCTCCAGCTGCACCAGGTAGGCGCTCTGGGCGTGCTCGGCCCAGTGGACCTTGAGCAGGCGCTCGGGCTGCTGCCGCAGCTGCTCAACGTTCTGGCAGTCGGCGCGGTGTACCGACAGACCGGAGCCGCGGGTGACAAAACCAACGATCTCATCCCCGGGCATGGGGGTGCAGCACCGCGCCAGTTTGACGAGCATGTCGCCCTCGTTCATGCCCTCGACGACGACGCCGGGGTCACCGGCGGAGAGGACCCGCTTCCCGGTGGGTGCCGCCCGGGTGGGCAGCACCCCCTCCGCCAGGGTCTCCTCCGCGCCGGCCTCCCCACCGACAGACGCGACCAACGTGTCGACGACGTGCTGGGCGGAGATATGCCCCTCGCCCACCGCCGCATACAGGCCGTCGATGTCCTGCTTGTTGAGCGTCTCGGCGACGTTCATCAGCGAGTCGTGGCTCATGAGCCGCTGGATGGGCAGATCCTTCTTGCGCATGGCGCGGGCGATGGCGTTCTTGCCGTCCTCAATCGCCTCTTCGCGCCGCTCCTTGGAGAACCAAGACTTGATCTTGTTGCGGGCGCGGGTGGAGCCCACGAAGTTCAGCCAGTCGCGGCTGGGGCCGGCGCCCTGCGCCTTGGAGGTGAAGACCTCCACCGTGTCGCCGTTCTCCAGCTTGGTGTCCAGCGGCACCAGTCGACCGTTGACGCGGGCGCCGACGGTGCGGTGCCCCACCTCGGTGTGCACGGCATAGGCGAAGTCAACGGGCGTCGACTCACTCGGCAGTGCCAGCACGTCCCCCTTGGGGGTGAACACGTACACCTGCCCGCCGGACATTTCATAACGCAGGGAGTCCAGGAACTCGGCGGGGTCCTGAGTCTCCTTCTGCCAGTCGACCAGTTGCCGCAGCCAGCCGAGTTCACCGGCGTCGGAATCACCGGGGGCACCCCCCAGGGGGCTGGGGCCGGTGGCGTTGGGATCCTCCTTGTACTTCCAGTGCGCCGCCACCCCGTACTCGGCCATGCGGTGCATCTCGTGGGTGCGGATCTGAATCTCTACCGGCTTGCGGCCCGGACCGATCACAGTGGTGTGCAGCGACTGGTAGAGATTGAACTTGGGGACGGCGATATAGTCCTTGAACCGGCCGGACATGGGGGTCCAACGCGAGTGCAGCGCGCCGAGCACCGCATAGCAGTCCTGGACGGTATCGACGATTACGCGCACCGCCACCAGGTCGTAGATGTCGTCGAAGTCCTTCCCGCGCACGATCATCTTCTGATAGATCGAGTAATAGTGCTTGGGCCGGCCGGTGACGATGCCCTTGATCTTGTTGACCCGCAGGTCCTCCTCGATCTGCAGGCGCACCTGCCGCAGGTACTCCTCGCGGGCGGGAGCACGCTCGGCCACCAGCCGCTCGATCTCGTCATACACGCCGGGGTACAGGGCCTTGAACGAGCGGTCCTCCAGCTCCCACTTAATGGTGTTCATCCCCAACCGGTGGGCCAGGGGCGCATAAATCTCCAGGGTCTCCTTGGCCTTGCGGGCGGCGGTCTCCTCCGGCACGTACTTCCAGGTGCGGGCGTTGTGCAGCCGGTCGCCCAGCTTGATCACCAGCACCCGGATGTCCTTGGACATGGCCACGATCATTTTGCGCACGGTCTCCGCCTGAGCGGCGTCCCCGTACTGGACCTTGTCCAGTTTGGTGACGCCGTCCACGAGCAGCGCGATCTCGTCACCGAAGTCGGCGCGCAGCCGCTCCAGGGTGTAGTCCGTGTCCTCCACCGTGTCATGCAGCAGTGCCGCGGCGAGAGTCTGCGGGGTCATGCCCAGTTCGGCCAGGATGGTGGCCACGGCCACCGGGTGGGTGATGTACGGCTCCCCGGACTTGCGCACCTGCCCGGCGTGCGCCTTCTCCGCAACCCGGTAGGCGCGCACGATCAGGCTGGTGTCCGCCTTCGGGTGGTTGGCGCGCAGCGCCCGCATGAGTGGCTCAATGGCCGGTGGGGTGGAGTGGCCGCGCGCCCCGAACCAGGCCAGGCGACTGCGCACACGCGACCCCGGCACCACCGTCTCATCGGCGGTGCCGGTCCCATTGCGCGTGTCCGTCGTCATACCCGGATCATAGCCGGGTCAGCGGTGTTTTATGCCGCCCGGCGCCAGGTCAGGCGGATTCGAAGACGACGACGGAGTCGATGTCCCGGCCGGCGAGCTTCTCGCGTCCACCCAGCCCGGCCAGCTCCAGCAGCATGCAGATCGACTCGACCTTCGCACCGGCCTGCTCGAGCAGGTCGATCGATGCGGCCGCGGTACCCCCGGTGGCCAGCACGTCGTCGATCACCAGGACGCGCGAGCCCTCCTCCACGGTCTCGGGCCGCAGCTCCATGCGGGCGGTGCCGTACTCGAGCTCGTAGTCCACACCCAGCACCGGGCCGGGCAGCTTGCCGGCCTTGCGCACGATCACCATGCCGATGCCCAGGTGCACGGCCAGTGGAGCGGCCAGGATGAAGCCGCGCGACTCCAGTCCGGCGACGGCGTCGATGTGGCCCCGGTAATGGGCCGCCAGGCCATCGATCAGGTTGGCGAAGGCCTCCCCGTTGGACAGTAGCGGAGTGATGTCGCGGAACAGCACGCCGGGCTCGGGGAAGTCCGGGATCTCCCGGAGGTTATCCAGGACAAGCTGCGTGAGTTCCTTCGGGAGGGCGGGTGAGATGGTCATGACCGCTTCTTCTTCCTCTTGGGCTGGGCGGAGATTCCGAGATGGTGTCCGGGGATGACGGGGGAGGCTGCGGGCGTGGCGGCAATGGCGGCCAGTGCCTCCGGGTCGTCTCCGGCTGCGGCCAGGCGCTCCCCGCGGGCGCGGGCGACCCGGGCCGCCTGCTCCTTGACGGCCGGCTCGCGGCTGCGCAGGTCCACCAGCAGCGGCGTGGCCAGGAACAGCGAGGAGATGGTGCCGGCGATCATGCCGATGAACAGGGTCAGGGCGATGTCGCGCAGGGTGCCGGCGCCCAGGATGAACGCGCCCACCACCAGCAGGGAGGCCACCGGCAGCACGCCGACCACGGAGGTGTTGATGGAGCGGATCAACGACTGGTTGACCGCCAGGTTGGCCAATTCACCATAGGTGGAGCGGGTCTGGGTCTCGAAGCCGTCGGTGTTCTCCCGGACCTTGTCGAAGACAACCACCGTGTCATACAGGGAGTAGCCGAGGATGGTCAGCACACCGATGATCGTGGCCGGAGTGACCTCGAAGCCACTGGCGGCATACACGCCCACGGTGATCAGGATGTCGTGGCACAGGGCCAGCAGCGCGGCCACCGCCATCTTCCAGGTACGGAAGTAGGCCCAGATGAGGGCTCCTACCAGCACGAAGAAGATGACCAGTCCGCGGATGCCCTTATTGGTCACGTCCGCCGACCAGGTAGGGCCGATGGTGGTCGCGGACACGTCGGCGTCGGTGACGTCGTACGCCTCCGCGAGGGCGGTGGACAGTCCGGTCAACTCGGTGTTGCTCAGTTCGTTGGTCTGCACCCGCACGGACGAGGAGCCCACGGTGGTCACCGACGCACCGGAGGACAGCCCCTGCTCGGCCAGCACATCATTAGCTGGGCCCACGTCGGGCTCGGCCAGCGCGGTGATGGTGACTTCCGAGCCGCCGCGGAAGTCGATGCCGGGGGTCAGCCCGACGGTGGCCAGCAGCACGATGGACGCCGCCACCACGACGCCGGCGATCGCATACCACAGGCGGCGCCTGCCGATGAAGGGTAAGGAGGTGGTGCCGGAATAGAGCTCGTTACCGAGCTGGGCGAGGGACTTCATGCCTGCTCATCATCCTTTCCGCTCGCGTCTTCGGCTTCGACGGCGTCGGCCTGCTCTCTGGCACGGCGCGCCTCAGCCCGACGGCGGGCCAGGGAGCCACCCGCGCCGACCGCACTCGCTGCCGCCCCACCCCGGTAGACGGCGCCAGAGCGGGCGCCCAGGTGCTCAGGGTCCAGTCCGGACCAGCGGTGCCCCTCCCCGAAGAAGCGGAACCGCAGGATCCACACCAGCATGGGGTGGGTGAACAGGATGATGACCGCCAGGTCGACGACGGTGGTCACCCCGAGGGTGAAGGCGAATCCCTGCACGCCGCCGACCGCCAGGAAGTACAGCACCACGGCGGCCAGCAGGTTCACCGAGTCGGACACGATGATCGTGCGGCGGGCGTGTCGCCAGCCCTCGTCCACGGCCACCACCAGCGTGCGCCCATTGCGCACCTCGTCGCGCACGCGTTCGAAGTAGACGATGAAGGAGTCCATGGTGATGCCGATGGCGATGATCAGTCCGGCCACGCCCGCCAGTGACAGGCGGTAGCCCATCAGCCAGCTCAGCAGGGCGATCACCAGGTAGGTGCCGGCGGCGGCCATCAGCAGTGAGGCGACTGCCACCACCCCCAGGCCCCGGTACTGCCAGGCCAGGTACACCACGATCAGGGCGAAGCCGATCAGCCCCGCGATCAGTCCGTTGCGCAGCTGCTCGGTTCCCAGGGTGGCGGAGATGTGCTGCTCGGACTGCACGGTGAAGGACAGCGGCAAGGAGCCGAAGGACAACTGGTTGGCCAGGGTGTTCGCCTCGGACTGGGTGAAGTCGCCGGAGATCTGCACGCGACCGTCGGTGATTGCGGTGGTGACGGTGTCGTTGAAGCCGGAGGCCATGATCGTCAGCCCGTCGAGCACGATGGCGAACTCGGCCTTCTGGGAATCGGTGGAGGTGGCGTCCGAGGCGGCGGCGGCCGCATCGCGGTAGGCGATTAGTCGCCTTGAAACCTCGGCGAACAGGTCGCTGCCCTCGGAGTCGAATTCCAGGTTGACCACCCAGTTGTTGGTGGTGGTGCCCTGGCTCGTGGTCTCCAGACCGGAGGAGGCCGCTGCGATGTTGGTGCCGGCGATCTCCGCCGGGCCAAGGATGTAGATGGTGCCGCTGCCATTCCGGGCGCAGGAGATGACCGCGGCGTCGGGGTCCTGGGCCTCGCCGGACAGGGCGTCCTCGGAGGTGCAGTCGGTCATGTAGGCGTCGTAGATCAGCTGTTCGGAGATCCAGGCGTCCGAGGAGTTGTCGTCGCTGGTGGACTCCAGCGGATCGGAGGAGATGGTGCCGTCGCCGTTGACGTCCGCCAGGCTGGTGGCCATCTCCTCGGCGGTTACCGGGGCAAGCGTGGCGTCAGCGGAAGCTGCATCCCCGTCAGTCTCTGTACCCTCTTCTGTGCCGTCTGTACCTGTACCCGATTCCACGCCCGTTTCCGTGGCGCCGTCGGTCGCGGCCGCGGAGGCAACGGAGTCGGCGTACTCGTTCTGCATGTCTGCATAGGCCGCTGCGTTCATCTGCAGGATTCGGATCACCGGGCGGAAGTACAGCACCGCGGAGGTGCGTACCAGGTCCAGCGTGTCCTCGCTGGGCGTGCCGGGCAGGGAGACCATGATGTTGTTGCCGCCCTGGCGGGAAATCTGTGCCTCGGAGACGCCGGTGGCGTCCACGCGCTGGCGGATGATCGCAATGGCCTGTTCGATGTCCTCGTCGGTGATCTCCGAGCCGTCGGAGGTGGTGGGTGTGAGGATGATCTGGGTGCCGCCCTCCAGGTCCAGGGCCAGCCCCGGAGTCATCTGGGTGCGCCCGGTGGCCGTACCGACCGCCAGGGCCACGTAGCCCAGCACAATAACCAGGAGCGCCACCAGCAGGCGCCGGCCCGGATGCTTGAGTTTTTTGGTGGACACTTGGGTCCTCTCCTCGGGAAGGGCGGTCGGTGCCTCCGCCGTCGCGGGGCATTGGCGCGTGTTGGTCTCAGGCCTGGGGCTGTGTCTCGGCCGGCTCCTCGGGGGGCTCGTCCGCGGCGCCGCCTGCGTCTTCGCCGTGCGCAGCATCCGGGTTCGCGGGGACAACGGTGTCAGATGCCTCCTCGGCAACCGCATCCTCATCCTCCGCGGACGCGAAGGGCGGCTCCTCGGCACCGACGATCGCGCTCTTGTTCCACAGTGACTCGTCCCCCAGTGGGGTGGCCAGAGTGACAACGTCGCCATCGATCTCGACAACGGTGCCGTAGAAACCGGCGCGGGTCCGCACCCAGGTTCCGGGAACGAGTGCTTCCTCGGTGCGCCGGTTCTGCTCGTCCACCATCCGCTGCTGCTGCTTGCGGGCGAATCTGGACATGAGCCAGAAGGCCAGCAGCATGACGATCAGCATTAGCAGCATGGGGTCCATCGTGATGACTCCGTTCGTGAGGAATCCCGTCGTCGCCTCGGCGTCGGGCGTGTGCGAGTCTAGGCCACCGGGGGCGGTGCCTGCCCGGACGTTAGGGGTGCGCCGGTGTGACACGCGCCCCTTATCCGTGCCTACGCGGGGCCTTTAGGTGCCCATTCAAGTGGTGTTCAGGTGAATAGGGCGCCGTCTTCGGGCGGGCGCAGGCCCAGGTGCGTGTAGGCGGCGGGCGTGGCCATGCGGCCGCGCGGAGTGCGCACGAGCAGCCCCTCGCGGAACAGGTAGGGCTCGGCAACCGTCTCGATCGTCTCCGGCTCCTCCCCCACGCTCACGGCCAGCGTGGCCAGCCCCACGGGCACGCCCGCGAAGCGAGTACACAGGGTCTCCAGCACCGAGCGGTCCAGCCGGTCCAGGCCCAGCTCGTCGACCTCGAACACCTCTAGCGCCCCGCGGGTGGCGTCCAAGTCCAGCTGTCCGGGCGTGCCGTGCACCTGCGCCCAGTCCTGCACGCGGCGCAGTAGCCGGTTGGCGATGCGGGGGGTGCCGCGGGAGCGGCGGGCGAGCTCACCGGCGGCATCGGCGTCAATGCTCACTCCCAACAGGCCGGCGGAGCGGGTCACGATGCGGGTCAGGTCGCCCGGCCCGTAGTAGTCGAGGTGGCCGGTGAAACCGAAGCGGTCGCGCAGCGGGGCGGGCAGCAGGCCGGCGCGGGTGGTGGCACCGACAACGGTAAACGGCGGCAGGGTCAGTGGGATGGAGGTCGCTCCCGGCCCCTTGCCGACCACCACGTCGACCCGGTAGTCCTCCATCGCCAGATAGAGCATCTCCTCGGCGGTGCGGGCGAGCCGGTGGATCTCGTCGATGAACAGCACATCCCCCTCCTCCAGGGAGGACAGGATGGCGGCGAGGTCTCCGGCATGTTGGATGGCGGGGCCGGAGGTGATGCGCAGGGCGCCATCCACCTCGTTGGCGATGATCATCGCCAGGGTGGTCTTGCCCAGGCCGGGCGGGCCGGACAGCAGCACGTGGTCGGGTACGGCGCCGCGGGCCAGGGCGGCGCGCAGCACCACGGAGAGCTGGCCGCGCACCACCTGCTGGCCGACGAAGTCCTCCAGGCGCTTGGGGCGCAGGGCGGCCTCGGCGGCGCGTTCGGCGTCGTCGGCGCCGCCACCGACCATGCGGCCGCCCCCTTCCGGGACGGCACTGGCAGCGGGGTAGTCAGCCACGGGCTCCTCCTCCCAGGTGCCGCAGGGCGGCGCGCAGCAGTTCCGGCACCGGCAGCGGCGCGTCCGGCTCGGTTTCCGCGTGAGCGGCCTCGACGGCGGCGACGGCGCGGGTGGCGGCGGTCTCGTTCCAGCCCAGTTGGATCAGGGCGGCGACGACGTCGGGGTTGGGTTCGCCGGCGGGTGCCGTCGGCGCGGGCTCCGGTGCCGTGCCGGTGGGCGGGCCGAGCTTGTCGGCGACGTCGATGATGATCCGCTGGGCGCCTTTGGGGCCCAGGCCCGGTACGCGCTTGAGGGCAGCCACGTCCTCGCCGGCGACGGCGCGGCGCAGCGCATCGGGCGTGTGCACCGCCAGGATAGCCAGTGCGAGTTTGGCCCCTACACCCTTGGCCCCGAGCAGTACCTGGAAGCAGCGGCGTTCGTCGGCGTCGGCGAAGCCGTACAGGGTCAGGGCGTCCTCCCGCACGATCAGTTCGGTGTGGACGAAGCCCTCCTCGCCGACGCGTAGCCCGGCCAGGGTGGCGGGCGTGGCCTGGAAGGACATGCCGACGCCGCCGACCTCGATGGTCGCGGCGGCGAGGGAGACCTCGAGGACGGTTCCGCGCAGTGACGAGATCATGCGGCGTGGGCTCCTTGGAATGTGGGCGTCGAACACCTGTTCAGCATGGGGTCGACTCTAGCGGGTTCGGCGGCGCGGGTCGACGGCGCCGGTGCGGCGCGCCCTCGCCTGTGCGGCCGCCCACGCCTGCTGGGCGGGAGTGCGGGCGGAGGCCCGGATCGAACCGCCCGCGGAGACCATGTCCGTGCTGCCGTCGACGCCGGTGCCGCCACCGCGCCAGGCGTGGCAGATGGCCTGGGCCAGGGCGTCCGCCGCGTCGGCGGGGCGGGGCGGGGCGTCCAGGCCGAGGATGCGCCGGACCATTGCCTGCACCTGGGCCTTGCCGGCGGTGCCGGAGCCGGTCACCGCCGCCTTGGCCTCGCTGGGGGTGTGCTGGGCGACCTCCAGTCCGGCGCGGGCCCCGGCCACCATCGCCACCCCGATCACCTCGGCCACGGGAACCACCGAGCGCAGATTGTCCTGGGCGAAGACGCGTTCGACGGAGATGGCGGTGGGCGCCAGCCGGGCGATCCAGTCGTCCAGGGCGTCGGCGATGGTCAGCAGCC
>NZ_QMIN01000052.1:0-847 GCF_003287795.1 Actinomyces sp. Z5 | reverse complement strand
GGCGGGCGCGGCGCCGCGCATCGACGTCGATGCAGCCCAGTCCACAGCGGGTCATGCCGGGGTCGATGCCCAGCACGCGCTGCTCGGCGACGGCGCCGTGACGGCGGCCGCCCCGTCCAGGGGCCCGCTCGGTGGCCAGCGGGGACGGTTCGCTCATGGCTGCGCCTGGCGGTGGCGAGGTCTAATCGTCGTCCGCGTCGAGCTGGGCGGCAACCTCGGGGGTGATGTCGACGGAGGTGTAGACGTTCTGCACGTCGTCGAGGTCCTCCAGGGCATCGATCAGCCGCATCACCTTGCGGGCGCCGTCAAGGTCCACCGCCACGGTGGTGCCGGCGACGAACTGGGACTCGGCGGACTCGTAGTCCATGCCGGCGTCGGTGACGGCCTTGCGCACCGCCACCAGATCGCCGGGCTCGGAGATGATCTCGAAGGATTCGGCACCCTCCACGACCTCCTCGGCACCGGCGTCGAGCACGGCCATGAGGATCGTGTCCTCGTCCACGCCATCGCCCTTGGCGACCTCGACCACGCCCTTGCGGGTGAAGTTGTAGGCCACCGAGCCGGGGTCCGCCAGGGAGCCGCCGGTGCGGGTGAAGGCGACGCGCACGTCCGAGGCGGCGCGGTTGCGGTTGTCGGTCAGGCACTCGACCAGGAAGGCGACGCCCTCGGGGCCGTAGCCCTCGTACATGATGGTCTGCCAGTCGGCGCCGCCGGCCTCCTCGCCGCTTCCGCGCTTGACGGCGCGGGTGATGTTGTCCGCCGGGACCGAGTTCTTCTTGGCCTTCTGGATGGCGTCGTACAGGGTCGGGTTGCCGTTGGGGTCGCCGCCGCCGGTGCGGGCGGCGAC
>NZ_QMIN01000051.1:0-25923 GCF_003287795.1 Actinomyces sp. Z5 | reverse complement strand
CCCGGTCGGCGCGCACACAACGCGCGCCGACCGGGCCGCCAGGGGGCCGAGCTCGTCAGCGAGCCACCGGCTCGCGGTTGCCCAGCCGCACCTTCTCCACCGTGCGTTCGGTCTCGAAGTCGGACTCCTTGAACCCGAAGAAGTAGGTGGCCAGGAAGGACACGGCCAGGGTCACGAGCGAGGCGATCCAGAAGCCGGTGAAGGAGCCGTCAAGGCCCGCCGGGTTGACGAAGGACGGGAAGCCCACGAAGGCGCCGGTGAAGCCCCACATGTTGACGTCGAACAGGCCGGTGAGCAGGCCACCCACGGCGCCGCCGATGGAGGCGGTGATGAACACGCGCCCGTACTTGAGGTTCAGGCCGTACATGGCGGGCTCGGTCACCCCGCACAGGGCGGAGATGGTGGCCGGGCCGGCCAGCTGCTTGATGCGGGGGCTCTTGGCCTTGACCCACAGTGCGAGCGCGCCGCCGCCCTGGGCGATCATGGAGGCGGAGACGATGGCGTTGAGCGGCGAGTAGCCGGGGTCGGCGATCTGCTGGGAGATGATCGGGATGACCGCCCAGTGCAGTCCGAAGATGACCAGGCACTGGTAGAAGCCGCCGATGAGGAACCCGGCCACCGGGTACGAAAGGCTCAGCACCCAGCTGACGGCCTGGGCGATGCCACCGGAGATCGTCATGACGATCGGGCCGAACACCACCAGCACCAGGGTGGAGACGATGAAGATCTCCAGCAGCGGGGCGAAGATGGAGCGCACCACCGCCGGGATCCACTTCTTCAGCCACGGTTCGATCTTGCTGGCCAGCCAGGCGGCCACGATGATCGGGAAGATCGAGTAGGCGTAGGCGTTGCCCTCGGGCAAGGAGACGGGAATGCCGAAGAAGTCGGAGTTGAAGACCGTCCGCCCGATCCGGGCGATCACGTGGTAGTCCTCCGCCGAGGAGTCGGCCATGGAGACCACCGACGGGAAGGTGAGCACGCCGCCGATGATGGCGACGATGATCGGGTCCGCGCCGAGTCGGCGGGCCGAGGTGAAGCCGATGATGATGGGCAGGAAGTAGAACATCGACGAGGCCATGGCGTCGATGAAGGTGTAGGTGGAGGTGCCGTCGTCCACCACGTTGAACTGGGTGAGCAGCGCCAGGATCCCCTTGAGGATGCCGGAGGCGGCCAGCACGCCGATCACGGGGATCATGGAGCCGGTGATCACGCCGATCAGGGAGGAGAAGCCGTACTTGACCCAGCCGATGGGCGTGGTGGGCCTAGGTGCCGCCGGGGCCGCCTCCGCGTCGTCGGCCCCCTCGGCCAGGCGGGGCACCTGCTTGACAATGGCGTCGTACACGTCGCCGACGGTGGCGCCGATGACCACCTGGTACTGGCCACCCGCACGGGCGACGTCGATGACGCCCTCGGTCCCGGTCACGGCGGCGTCGTCGGCGAGGGACTCGTCCTTCAGGTAGAAGCGCACCCGGGTGATGCAGTGGATGACGGAGCGGATGTTGTCGGCCCCTCCCACCCCGGCGATGATGTCGCGGGCGGTGGCGTCGAAGCCGGTCAGGCCGTCGTCGACCGCGGCGGCCCGGGGCGAGGCGGCGCCCGCCGCGGCAGCGGTCTTGAGCGCGGCGGTGGCCACGCTCGCGCCGGCCTGCGCCTCCCCCTCGACAACCTGTAGCCCGGCCAGGGCCTTGGCGGAGTTGGTCACGGCCACGATGGTGGTGGTGTCCTTGCCGGCGGCGGTGATGGCCGCCAGGTCCATGGTGCCCAGGGGCTGGCCGGAGCGGACCTCCTGGCCGACGGCGGCGGTGAGGCGGAAGGGACGCCCCTCCAACTCGACGGTGTCGACCCCCAGGTGCAGGAGCACCTCCAGCCCCTCGGGGGTGGCGATGCCGACGGCGTGGCCGGTTTCGGCCACCATGGTGATGGTTCCGGAGACCGGGGCGACGACGTGGCCGGAGGTTGGGGCCACGCCGAAACCCGCTCCGAGGGCCCCGGAGGAGAAGACCGGGTCGGGTACATCGGCGAGGGCGATTATCTTGCCGGAGACGGGCGCTACCAGCGCCGTATCCGAAGCAGATGCTGGGGACATGCGGAGAGCTCCTCTCAGAGCCTGGTCGTAGTGCGGATGATGATGGCCAGTGCCTCGTACGGAGACAGAGTCATGACGGGGCTGAGCGGCCTTGTGGGGTAGTTCCCGATGAGCACTTCTCCGGTGAGGAACTCATTGGGAACCTCGACCGTGGTCGGGTGACCACGGAAGCTGGTGATGACGAGCAGGCGAGCAGCGTCGGCCTCGTCAACGGTGGGGCCCGCGGCGTCGGCGGATGCGCCGGGCCCGGGTGTGGGCAGGGTGCGGATGTAGGCGAATACGTCGGGGTTGTCGAGCTCCCAGGGGGTGTAGTCGCCCTCGGCGATCACCGGCTCCGTCTTGCGCAGTTCCACCAGGCGGCGGTAGTAGGGCAGGATGCGGCCGCCCGCCTCCTCGGCGGCGACGTTGATCGCAGCCGCGTTGGTGGGGCGTAGCCACGGGGTGCCGGTGGTGAAGCCGGCGCCGGCGGTCGCGTCCCACTGCATGGGGGTGCGGGCGTTGTCACGCGCCTTGGCGTGGACGATGGCGAAAGCGTCCGCCTCGCTGTGCCCAGCGGACACCAGCTCGGCGTAGGCGCCCAGGGCCTCGACGTCCACGTAGTCCTCAATGCGGGTGTAGTCAGGATCGGTCATGCCGATCTCCTCCCCCATGTAGATGTAGGGGGTGCCGCGCAGCAGGTGGATGGCGGTGGCGAGCATGGTGGCGGACTCGTAGTGGTAGCGGTCCGGGTCGCCGAAGCGGTTGATGGCCCGGGGCTGATCGTGGTTGTTCCAGAACAGGGCGTTCCAGCCGCCGCCGGCCTGGAGGCCGAGTGCCCAGTCGTTGAGGATGTGCTTGAGCGCGGGGATGTCCGCAGCGGCCAGGGTCCACTTCTGACCGTCGGCGTAATCGACCTTGAGGTGGTGGAAGTTGAACACCATCGACAGCTCGCGCCGCGCGGGGTTGGTGTAGTCGACGCAGGCGGCGATGGAGGTGGAGGACATCTCCCCCACGGTCACGGAGTCCGGGTCCTGGCCGAAGCTGGCCCGGCACAGTTCGTGCAGGTAGTCGTGCACGAGCGGCCCGTCGGTGTAGACGAGGCGGTCGTCGGTGCCGGCGGGCGCGTCCGCCAGGGGCTCGGTCTTGCCGATGAGGTTGATGACGTCGAAGCGGAAGGCCCGCACGCCGTGGGACCGCCAGAAGTTGATGACCTCCGCCGCGCGGGCGCGCACCTCGGGGTTGTGCCAGTCCAGGTCGGCCTGGCCGGGGTCGAACAGGTGCAGGTAGTACTCCCCGCCGCGCGGGTGGCCGGTTTCGTCCACGGGCCCGAAGGGCGCCCAGGCGGGGCCGCCGAATTTGGAGACCCAGTTGGTGGGCAGGATCGGCTGCCCCGTCGGGCCGTCACCGCGGGCCGGGCGGAGGTAGAAGTAGTCGCGGTAGCGCTGCTCGCCGGCCAGGGCCCGCTGGAACCACTCGTGCTCGGTGGACACGTGGTTGAGCACCATGTCCAGCATGGGGCTGATGCCGTGCTCGGCCAGGGCGGCGACGAGCTCGTCGAAGTCCTCCATGGTGCCCATCGCCGGGTCCACCGCGCAGTAGTCGGCGACGTCGTAGCCGTTGTCACGGCCCGGCGAGGGGTAGAAGGGGTTGAGCCAGACGTAGTCCACGCCCAGGGAGGCGATGTAGGGGACCTTCTCGAGGATGCCGCGCAGGTCACCGACGCCGTTGCCGGTGGTGTCCTTGAAGGACTTCGGATAGACCTGGTAGACGACGGCGTCGTGAAAGCTCATGGGTTGCTCCGGGATCATTCACGCTGCCGCTCCCATGCGGCAACTTGTATATACAAGTAGACACCGCGGTCGGGATCATGGCAAGTCGAGACGGCCAGGTGTGACGCAGGTCCCTGCATCCCTCGTCCGTGGCCGCCCCCACGCATCGACCCCGGCGGGAATCGACTGAGGCGTACGGATGTCCGACGGTTGCGCAGTGTCCAGCCCAACAGCCCACCTCCCCTTCCCCGGCGGTAGGCTGCACCCGCTCGCCCGGGCAGCGAGAGAACCGAAGCGGTGGAAGGAGCACATGTGCGCGTACTGGCAGCCATGTCCGGCGGAGTCGATTCCGCCGTCGCCGCCGCGCGCGCCGTCGAGGCCGGTCACGAGGTCGTCGGCGTGCACATGGCGCTGACCCGCAACCGGGCCGCCACGCGCTCCGGCGCCCGCGGCTGCTGCTCCATCGAGGACGCCGGCGACGCCCGCTGGGCGGCCGAGATCCTGGGCATCCCCTTCTACGTGTGGGACCTGTCGGAGGAGTTCGAGGAGCGGGTGGTCGCCGATTTCCTGTCCGAGTACCGCGCCGGCCGCACCCCCAACCCGTGCGTGCGCTGCAATGAGCGGGTCAAGTTCGACGTGCTGCTGGAGCGCGGCCTGGCGCTGGGCTTCGACGCCGTCGTCACCGGTCACTACGCCCGCCTGCGCGGCGGTGCCGTCGCCGGCCGCCCAGGTGAGGCGAACACCTTGGAGCTGCATCGGGCCGCCGATGCGGCCAAGGACCAGTCCTACGTGCTGGCCGTCTCCGGGCGCGAGGGACTATCACGCGCCCTGTTCCCCCTGGGGGATGCTCCTTCCAAGGCGGCGGTGCGCGCCGAGGCCGAGCGCCGCGGCCTGCCGGTGGCGGATAAGCCGGACTCCTACGACATCTGCTTCGTCGCCGACGGCGACACTCGCGGCTTCCTGCAGCGCAGCCTCGGCGCTCAGGAGGGCAACATCGTCTCCCCCGACGGCGAGGTGCTAGGCACCCACGGCGGCTACTTCGGCTTCACCGTCGGCCAGCGCAAGGGCCTGGGACTGACCCGTCCCGCCGCCGATGGCCGCCCCCGCTACGTAATAGAGACGCGCCCGCGCACCAACGAGGTCGTGGTCGGTCCCGCCGAGCTGCTGCGGCGCACCGTTGTGGACGGCAAGGACCTGGTACTGCTGGACTCCCCCGATTCGCTCGCCGACGGCGTCGGCCGGCAGGACGTGACCGTACAGGTGCGGGCGCACGGCCGCCCTGTGCCTGCGGACGTGACCGTGGATGCCGCGGCCGGCACGCTGCACGCGGTGCTGCGCCAGCCCCTGCGGGGCCTGGCCGCCGGGCAGAGCGTCGTCGTCTACGGCGGGGACGACGGCGGCCGGGTGCTGGCCCAGGCGACAGTCGCCTGAACCGCACACCCGGCCGCACAGCCGCCGTTCAGCGCAGGGAGGTGTGGTGCTCGATGGAGCGCACGCCCCACGTTCCGAGCGCCACCGCCAGCAGCGGCCACACGGCGATGAATCCCAGCCCCAACAGGGTCGGGTCGCCGCCCGTGCGCATCGCCTCAATGAAGTCCGGCAGCATCCATGTATTCACGATGTCCCCGGACGGAATCCCCATGCTCACGGGCACGATCAGCAGCAGTAGCAGCGAGAGCACCTGCGCCGCCAGATACAGTCCCACGAAGCCGATCACGGGCGCGCCAAAGCCGAGGTGGTTCCAGCGTCCTTGCGCCCCGATGCTCATAATCGCGGACACGCACACGATCACGCAGGCAAGCTCCACGATCATGTACACGACGAAGCCGATCACCCAGCCGGTGCCGAAGAAGTCCAGCATTTCCCGCACGGGTTGGAGCAACTCACCGAGGCCGATTCCCTGAGCCCGTGCGGTCACCCACGCGGTCACCAACAGGCCGACTGCGGTGAAGCACGTCGCCACCAGGCCGGCCGCGAAGGCATACAGGGTCTTGGCGGCGTACAGCAGCCGCCCGCGCACCGGGATCGCGTGGGTCAGGTAGCCGCGTGAGCCGTACATGGACTGCCAGTACTCGACCGCGGTGTGGATGAGCACCACCGGTATGGCCAGGCCGAAGGAGATTACCCCGCCCAGCGTCCCGAAGACGTTCAGTACCGGCAGGTTCAGGAACGTGACTCCGAGGAAGACCAGCCCGAATACCGTCCAGATGCCGAGCATCTTCAGGTGTATGGGGGCCAGGAACCGGATCTCCTCATTCAACAGTGTGCGCAGCATCAGCGGTACTCCTTCCTAAACAGGGCGTCCAGGCTCATGCCGTGAGCCTCACGCAGGTCATCGGCGTCGCCGGCGAGCAGCAGGCGTCCGTCCTTGAGGAAGACGACGGAGTCGACGATCGGCTCCACGTCGGCGATCAGGTGGGTGGAGATCACCATCAGTGCCTCGGGGTCGAAGCCCTGCAGGACGCCGCTGAGGATGACGTCCCGCGCGGCGGGGTCGACCCCGGAGATGGGCTCGTCGAGCAGGTAGACACTGGCGCGGCGCGCCATGATCAGGCTGACGCGTAGCTTCTCCCCCATGCCCTTGCTCATCTCCTTCAGGCTCCGGTCCTTGGGCAGGCCGAAGAACTCCACCAGTTCGCGGGCGCGGTCGGCGTCGAAGTCGGAGAACAGCCGGGAGAACATGGCTATGGCCTGCTCGGCCTTGAGTTCCGGCGCCAGGAAGTCGGCGTCGGGAAGGAAGGCGACCAGCGCCTTGGACTGCGGTCCGGGCACGTACTCACCTACACGCGCCTGGCCGTCGTACTCCGACAGCAGGCCCGCCAGGATCTTCAGCAGGGTGGTCTTGCCCGAACCATTGGAGCCCATGAGGCCGACGATCCGGCCGGCCGGCAGGTCCAGGGTCAGGTCCGCCAGCGCCGGGCGGCCGCGGTAGGCCTTGGTCAGGTGCGCCACCCGGATCAGTGGGGCGGCACCGTCGGGGACGGGGACGGCGGTGAAGCGCGCTGCGGGCGACGGCGGAGCCGATGAGTGCCGGTTCATGATTTTTCTCCTGTGTCTGCCTGGGGCATGGCGGGACGGGCGTTCCAGCGCTCCCGCAGGAGGGCGGATGCCTGCGCCAGATCCATGCCGACGGCGGTAAGGGCGGTGATGAAGGCGTCCGTGGCGTCGGTGGCGAGCTCGCGGCGCACGGCGTCGACGACGGCGGTATCCGTGGTGACGAAGCGGCCTGCGGTCCGTTCGGTGCTGGTCAGGCCGGTGCGATCGAGTTCGGCGAGGGCGCGTTGGACGGTGTTGGGGTTGACGCCGGATTGCGTGGCCAGTTCGCGCACGCTGGGTATCCGGGTGCCGGTCGACCAGGCGCCGGTGACGATCCGCAGGCGGAAGTCGTCGACCAGTTGCAGCCAGATCGGCCGGGAGCCGTCAAGATCCACGGGGCCTCCCCTCTTGATGGGCGGACGAATGTGCTCATGAGCGCAGCGAACAGGCGACCGGAAGGCCATCTGTATTACTGCACTAGTACAGTGACACATGCGGCATGCGGAAGTCAACAAGCTCCGTCCCGGCGCGCCGACCAGCCCTACGCCCACCGCGGTTGTGCACAGTGCGCTACTCCGCCATGTCTGGCGCTTCGTGTTTGTGGGTGTGGATGAAGGCGGGAGTCGGTTCGCCCGCGTGCTTAGCGTTGACGTCGTCTACTACGCCGGTTCGGGGTTTACTACGCCGGTTAGGCGTCTGCTGAAGGGTTCTGAGCCCTTCAGCAGAGGTCCACCCGGCGTAGCAGACGCCGAAAAGGCGCAGCAAAGGCCGAAGGGGCGTACCCAATGATCGGGACCTGGCCTTGATTCCACTGGCTCTGCGCCCGCGACGCCGCCCCACCTCGGGTGCTCGCACCGCCAGCCTCCATACCCCCTACGAAGAAACGGTTCGCCGTCAGGCACACAGACTCCTCGCGCTCGGAGACGTGGCGGGCCAGGAGCGGCGGCCGGCCGGGCGGTGGTGGACGCGCGCGCCCCAGTGGTGCACAACACGGCGCGACGGACGGAAGCTGGGCCGGAGCGTGCGCGCTAGGTCCTGTTGTGTGAGTGCTTGGGTGGCGGTGTGTGGCTGTTGAGCCTGTCAGTTGGACCCCTGTTCCCCGGTTGGACCCCTGTTCCCCGGTTGGACCGCCGTAGCCGCCGGTTACAGCGGTCCAACCGGGCGTGAGGGGTCCATCGGGGCGTGAGCGGTCCAACCAGGGCGGCGCAAGACCCACTCGCCCCCTCGGCTGCCGACAACCAGGTCCCCAACACCGCGGGAACGCCCTGCGCACAACAATCCTCACCGAGCACACGGGCTAGCCCGCCCGGAGGCACCCACATCGCCAGCACCGCCCCACCAGCACAAACGACTTACACAACACGACCTTGCCACGACGTGCCAGGCACGACGGCCCGTACGTTCAGGTCAACGTCCGCGTATCCAGCCCGACGTCGGCCCGAGGACGTCCCCGCCAGCCCGGCGACGGTCCTCTGACCGGCCAGAACGTCCTCAACAGCCCGAGCACGACCACCTTGCCGACCGGCTCGCCCCCGAACACAACCACCTGCGGCACCTAACCACCACACCCACAAACACGAATAGCCCCATAACTACCGACCTCAGCACGTAACTTCTACCGATCGCGGCGCATGAAGCCGCCCCGCCCCGGAACGAACCGGGACGGGGCGGACCGTCGGAAGTACAGCAGGTGACGCTCAGCCGCGCAGGCGCGCCAACTCCTCAACCAGCTGGGGCACGACCTCGGCGACGTCGCCGACCACGCCGTAGTCGGCCATCTCGAAGATCGGGGCCTCGGAGTCGTCGCAGATGGCGACGATCGTGCCGGCACCCTGGATGCCACTGGTGTGGTGGACGGCGCCAGACACGCCCAACCCGATGTACAGACTGGGGGCAATGGAGACACCGGTCTGTCCCACCTGGGCGGCGCGCTCGATCCAGCCCTCGTCGCAGGCCACACGGGTGGCGCCGATGGCGGCGTCGAGCGGATCGGCGAGGGAGTGCACCAGGGCGACATCGCCGTCGGTACCGCGTCCCATCACCACCACCCGCTGGGCCTCGGACAGGTCGGGGCCCGCGGCGGCGTCGCCCACCTCCCGGGAGACGACCTTGACGGCCGCCGCCTCGGCGCTGAGCGGCACCTCAAGCGCCTCCACGGCCGGGACGTCGGAGCCGGCCGCGCTCGGTGCGGATGCCGCGGCACTCGGGTGCACGGAGATGACCGGGGTGTGGTCGGCCTGCGCCGAAACGGTCATGGTGGTCGACCAGGTGCCGGACAGCACCAGCTTGGAGGCGTGCAACTCGCCGTCGACCACGCGCAGGTCGCCGACGTCGGAGGCGCAGGCCGAGCCGAGCAGCACGGCCGCCCGGCCGGCGATCTCCTTGCCGCGGTAGTCGGCCCCGACGAGCGCGACCGCGGGGGCGACAGAGCCCACGGCCGCAACCACGGCGTCGGCGGCGACGGCGGCCACGGTCTCACGGCCGCCCAGGTCGGCGGTGAGCAGGCGGGTCGCACCGGCGGCCGCCAGCGCCGCAGCGGCGTCGGTGTCGATGTCGCCCGCCACGAGCGCGACGACGTCGCCAGCGGTCAGCCCCCGGGCCGTGGACACCAGACCGAGGCTGGCACCGGTCGGGGCGCCCTCGCCGGTGCGGTCCACCAGAACGAGCACGGGCGCGTCGAGACGGCCGCCGGGAGCGGTTTCGGAGGTGATTTCACTCATGATTACTCGTCATTCCTTCCGGGTTGTTCCCGCTCACACGAGCTCGTGGTCTACCAGCCAGGCGGCCAGGTCGCGCCCGGCCTCACCGGCGTCGGTGCGGATGATGCCGGCCTCACGGGCGGGACGCTCGGTGAAGTCGATGACGGCGATGCTCGGCTCGCCGGCGGGCAGGCCGAGGTCGTCAAGATCCCAGACGTCCAGCGGCTTCTTGCGGGCGGCCCGCATGGCGGCGAAGTTGGGGTAGCGCGGCTCGTTGGCCTGGTCGGTGACGGACACCAGCGCGGGCAGCGGGGCGGAGAGCACCTCGCGCACGGTGCCGGCGGAACGGGTGATGGTCGCCTCATCGGCGCTCACCTCCAGCGATCCGGCCAGGGTCAGCGCCGGCACGTGCAGTGCGGCCGCGAGCGCGCCCGGAAGCATGGAGGTCATGGCATCCAGCGAAGCCATGCCGGTGATGACCAGATCCACGTCACCCGGCCCGGACTCCGCGCCCCCGATCTTCGACACGGCCGCGGCTAGTGTGCGGGCGGTGGTAGGTACGTCGGCGCCCACCAGCGCGTCGTCGCTGACGACGACGCCGGAGTCGGCACCCATCTGCAGGGCACGGCGCACGCCGTCCTCGGCGTCCTCGGGACCCATACACAGGGCGATCACCTCGCCACCCAGGTCCTCGACCAGGGCCACCGCGGCCTCGACGGCGTTCTCGTCCAGCTCGTTGAGGACGTCCTCCTCACCGCGGACCAGGCGCCCCTCCTCCATACGACGCTCGGACTGCACGTCAGGGACGTGCTTGATGCAGACGACTATTTTCATGCGTACAAGGTTGCCATATCGCGCCGCCGTCACCGGTGAGCGCTCGGTCACCCTCACCGACGCGCCCCGCATAATCCGCGCGCCATAAGCCGCTGCAATGGTGTAACATCCCGCGTCTCCTTGCTCAACAATAGGATTCATGTCCATGTCCTCCACGCCAGAGCCGCAACCTGCTGCCCGTGCCGACTCCGATGCCTCGGACCGCACTCGGCTGGGCGCCACGCTCACCGAGGACGGCGCCGACTTCGTGGTGGTGGCGCCGCGTGCCGACGCGGTGGACCTGTGCCTGCTGACCACCGACGCCGACGGCGCGATCACCTCCGAACGGCGCATCGGCATGCACGGCCCCGTCCGCGGCGCCTGGAGCGCGCACGTCCCCGGGGTACGCGCCGGGCAGCGCTACGGCTTTCGCGCCTACGGCCCGTGGAACCCGTCGGAGGGGCTGCTGTTCAACCCCCGCAAGCTGCTGCTCGACCCTTACGCCCGCGCCATCGAAGGCGCCCCCCGCCTGGGCCCGGAGCTGTACGCGCACGCCGTCGACGCGGACCTGTCCCCCACCTATGCGCCCTTCCTGCCCTCCGAGTTGGACTCCGCCGGACACACCGCTCTCGGCGTGGTGACCGGCGAGCAGTTCCCCGTCGTCCCCGGCCCACGCGTGCCCGAAGAGCGCACCGTCATCTACGAGACGCACGTGAAGGGCTTCACCCACTCCATGCCCGGTGTGCCCCCGGAGCTGCGCGGCACCTACGCGGGCCTGGCGCATCCGGCCGCCGTCTCCCACCTGCGCTCACTGGGCGTGACCACCGTGGAGCTGCTGCCCGTGCACGCCGCCTTCTCCGAGGCCTTCCTGCTCCAGCGCGAGCGGACCAACTACTGGGGCTACTCGACCCTGTCCTACTTCGCGCCCGAGCCCTCCTACGCCACTCGGGCGGCCCGCGAGGCCGGTCCGCAGGCGGTGCTGGACGAGTTCCGCGGCATGGTCTCAATGCTGCACGAGGCCGGCCTCGAGATCATCATGGACGTGGTCTACAACCACACCTGCGAGTCGGGTATGGACGGGCCCGCACTGTCGCTGCGGGGCCTGGACAACCTCGAGTACTACCTGCACGCCCCCTACCGGCCCGCCCAGTACGTGGACGTCACCGGCACCGGCAACACAGTGGACTTCCGCTCCACCCGGGCGGTGCAGCTGGTACTGGACTCGCTGCGCTACTGGGCGGGCGACGTCGGCATCGACGGCTTCCGCTTCGACCTGGCGGTGACCCTGGGACGGGATGCCTCCGAGTTCCAGTCGCGCCATCCGCTGCTGATCGCCATGGCCACCGACCCTGTGCTGCAGAACACCAAGCTGATCGCCGAACCCTGGGACATCGGCCCGGGCGGCTGGCGCACGGGCGAGTTCCCGGCCCCCTTCCACGACTGGAATGACCGCTACCGCGGCACGGTGCGCTCCTTCTGGCTGCACGACGCCTCCGAGATGTCCAAGGGGCGCCCCGGCAACGACCTGCGGGACCTGGCCACGCGCCTGAGCGGCAGCGCCGACATGTTCAGCTACGGCGAGTACCCGGGCGGGCGCGGCCCGCTGGCGTCGATCAACTTCGTCACCGCCCACGACGGCTTCACCCTGCGTGATCTGGTCTGCTACGACTACAAGCACAACCTGGCCAACGGCGAGGACAACCGCGACGGCACCGACGACAACCGCTCCTGGAACCACGGCTTCGAGGGTCCCCTGCCGGAGGGCATGGGCGGAGGCCCCATCGAGATCCTGCGCCGCCGCTCCTCCCGCAACGTGTTGGGCACCCTGCTGGTCTCCGCCGGCATGCCCATGCTGCTGGGCGGAGACGAGATGGGGCGCACCCAGGACGGCAACAACAACTCCTACTGTCAGGACTCGCCGATCTCCTGGTACGACTGGAACCTGACCACCTGGCAGCGGGACCTGATCGCCACCACCCACTTCCTGATCAACCTGCGCGACCAGCACCCGGTGCTGCGCCCGACCGCCTTCGCCAGCGGCTCCACGGCCGACGGGGACGTCCTGCCGGACCTGTCCTGGTTCCGCGCCAACGCCGACCCGATGGACGTGGCCGCCTGGCACGATCCGTGGACGCGCGTGGTGCAGATGCTCCGTTCGGGTACCCCCATGGGTGACGCCGACCTGCTGCTGGTCATCAACGGCTCCCTCGGCCAGGAGGACGTCACGCTCCCCGACGGACGCGGCACCGACTGGCACCTGATGTGGGACTCCACGTGGGCGGTGCCGCGCCCACACACCTCCGCCTTCGCCCTGGCCCACCGGGTCGGCCGGGGGCCGGCGGCCCGCGCCCGCGCACTCAACCCGGCCCGCGCCCGCGCCTCGCGCTCCGGTGCAACGGACTGCCGGCAGGACCGGCCCGGGGACACCACCACGCTGGATGCGCTTTCCCTGCGCATCTACCTGTCCGGGGAGAAGCTGGTCTGCCTGCCGGAGGAGTAGGCGGGCTGCTCCCCTGTGTCTCCGCCGCGCAACCGCCGCCGCGGCCGCGTTTTGCCCGACGGCCGCTGGAGACACGATTCCGGCCCGCTCGGCATCGCACCTTAGGATGTCCGCCATGACGCAGCACGAAATGACCACCACCAGCCCCTCCAGCAACTCCCAGGGGGCTGCGGACGCCGGTGAGGTCCTTTCCCGCTCCACGGACGCCGCCTCGCTGGCCCGCTCGGTGGCCCGCAGCGCCGAGATCGAGGCCGATCTGGACGTCAATCCCGGCCGCTACCGGATGCTCACGGGCGTGCGCCCCACGGGCAACATGCACCTGGGCCACTACTTCGGCACCATGCACTCCTGGAAGGGCATCCAGGACCGGGGCGTGGACACGTGGATTCTGGTGGCCGACTACCAGGTGATCACCGACCGCGACGGCGTGGGCCCGATCCGTGAGCGCGTGCTGTCGCTGGTGGCAGACTCCCTGGCGGTCGGGGTGGACCCGCGCCGATCCACGATCTTCGCTCACTCGGCCGTCCCGGCCGCCAACCAACTGATGCTGCCGTTCCTGTCGCTGGTCACCGAGTCCGAGCTGCACCGCAACCCCACGGTCAAGGCCGAGCTGGAGGCCACCGACGGGCGCGCCATGTCCGGGCTGATGCTCACCTACCCGGTGCACCAGGCCGCCGACATCCTGTTCTGCCAGGCCAACCTGGTGCCGGTGGGCAAGGACCAGCTGCCTCACTTGGAGCAGGCCCGGCTGATCGCCCAGCGCTTCGACAAGCGCTACGGGCGGGCCGTCAAGGAGCACCCGGTCTTCCGCCGTCCGGAGGCGCTGCTCTCCGAGGCGCCGCTGCTGTTGGGCCTGGACGGGGAGAAGATGAGCAAGTCGCGTCACAACACCATCGAGCTGCGCATGAGTGCGGACGAGACCGCCAAGGCGCTCAAGAAGGCCAAGACCGACTCCGACCGTCACATCACCTACGATCCCGAGGGCCGCCCGGAGGTGGCGAATCTGCTGACGCTGGCCTCCCTGTGCGGGGCCGGGGAGCCGCAATCGCTGGCCGAGCAGATCGGCGACGGCGGCGCCGGCACGCTCAAGCGGATCACCACCGAGGCGGTCAACGAGTTCTTCGCCCCCATCCGTGCCCGCCGCTCCGAGCTGGCCGCCAATGAGGACTACCTGCTGCAGGTCCTGGCCGACGGCAACGCCAAGGCCAATGCGGTGGCCGAGCAGACCCTCGACGCGGTGCGCACCGCCATGCACATGAACTACTGAGCCGGGAAGAAGGGCAACCATGAGCGGCCGGAGCCGATCCAGTTCACGCGTGGTGCGGCGCTCGTAATCTTCCCGATGCCGCGGCGGCCCCGCGCACGCGCGCGGGCAGGTACGCTTGCGCTGTGACCCCTAACACCACGCCGCGCGCGGCGAAGACGACGCCCACCAGCCACGTAGCCCCCGCCGACCCGACGGCTCCGCCGTCCGCCCAGGTCCCACTGCCGGCCCCATACGCGCCGGTGGGCCGCATCCCGGTAACCGAGGTCTTCCCCGTCATCGAGGACGGGCGTTGGCCGGCCAAGGCGGTGCCGGACGAGGTCTTCCCGATCCGCGCCACGGTGTTCCGGGAGGGGCATGACCGCTTCGGCGCGACCGCCGTCCTGGTTCGCCCCGACGGCAGCGACGGCCCCAGCGCCCGCATGTACGAGGTCGGCATCGGGCTGGACCGCTACGAGGCGCGCCTGGCCGCCGACGCCCCGGGCGACTGGGGCATCCGCGTGGAGGGCTGGTCGGACCCCTACGGCACCTGGGCGCACGACGCCGGCGTGAAGGTGCCCGCCGGCGTCGACGTCGCCCTCATGCTGGAGGAGGGCGCCCGGGTGATGGAGCGGGCGGCCGCCGTCCCGGGCCGCGATGCGGCCGACACCGAGGTGCTGCGCGCCGCCGCCGCCGCCCTGCGCGACGAGTCCGCCTCCCCCGCGGACCGCCTGGCCGCCGGGCTGGCCGGGGAGGTGATGGCGGTCCTGGACCGGCTGCCGCTGCGCGACCACGTCTCCCCGTCCGCCACCTACCCGCTGCAGGTGGACCGCCGCCGCGCCCTGGCCGGCTCCTGGTACGAGATCTTCCCCCGCTCCCTGGGAGCGCACCGTGACGAGCAGGGGAACTGGCACAGCGGCACCCTGCAGACGGCCGCCCAACGGCTGGACCGGATCGCGGCCATGGGCTTCGACGTGCTGTACCTGACCCCGGTCTCCCCCATCGGCACCACCAACCGCAAGGGCCGCAACAACACGCTCAATGCCCGCCCCGACGACCCGGGCTCCCCCTACGGCATCGGCTCGCCCGACGGCGGGCACGACGCCATCAACCCTGAGCTGGGCACCTTCGAGGACTTCGACGCCCTCGTCATGCGGGCGCGCGAGCTCGGCATGGAGGTGGCCCTCGACCTGGCCCTGCAGTGTTCGCCCGACCACCCCTGGGTGACCGAGCACCCCGAGTGGTTCACCGTCCTGGCCGACGGGTCGATCGCCTACGCCGAGAACCCGCCCAAGAAGTACCAGGACATCTACCCCCTCAACTTCGACAACGACCCGGAGGGCATCTACAAGGCGATCCTCCAGGTGGTGCGCACCTGGATCAGCCACGGGGTGACGATCTTCCGGGTGGACAACCCGCACACCAAGCCCCTGCCCTTCTGGCAGCGGCTCATCCGGCAGGTGCGTGCGGACAACCCCGAGGTGCTGTTCCTGGCGGAGGCCTTCACCCGCCCGGCGATGATGCGCACCCTGGCGAAGATCGGCTTCCACCAGTCCTACACCTACTTCGCCTGGCGCAACACCAAGCAGGAGTTGACCGAATACCTGGTGGAGCTGTCCCAGGAGACCGCGCACATCCTGCGCCCCACCTTCTGGCCCACCACACACGACATCCTCACCCCCTTCATGACCAACGGGAAGGTGCCCGCCTTCAAGCTGCGGGCCGTGCTGGCCGCCACCATGTCGCCCAGCTGGGGCATCTACTCCGGCTACGAGTTGGCCGAGTCGGTACCGCGTCCCGGCTTCGAGGAGCAGATCGACAACGAGAAGTACGAGTTCAAGCAGCGTGACTTCGGGGCGGCCCGCGTCAACGGCATTGAGGATCTGCTCACCCGCCTGAACGCCGCCCGTCGCGCCCACCCGGCGCTGCAGCAGCTGCGCGACGTCTGGTTCCACGCCACCAGCGACGAGTCGCTGATCGCCTACTCCAAGCGGGTGGACGCCGCCCACTCCGCCACCGGTAAGGACGACGTGGTCCTCACGATCGTCAACCTGGACCCCTACGGCGCCCGCGAGGGCGAGGTCTACCTGAACCTGGAGCAATTGGGCCTGCCCGGCTGGGTGGATGGGTCCCGGCCGGTGCTGCGCGTCACGGACGAACTCACCGGGGACACCTACGAATGGTCGGGGCAGAACTACGTGCGCCTGGACCCCTTCGCGGGCCGTGTCGCCCACGTCTTCTCCGTCGAGCCCCTGTGACGGCCGCGCCCATCCACCACTCAACTGCCGACCAGTAAAAGGAGCCCCGTGACCATTCCCGGTGTTCCCGTCCTGCCCGCGCAGCCGCGGCCGGGCCTGCGCCCAGACCCGGACTGGTTCCGCACCGCGGTGTTCTATGAGGCGCTGTTGCGCTCCTTCGCGGACTCCGATGCCGACGGCGTCGGTGACTTTCGCGGCCTGACCTCCCGACTGGACTACCTGGCCTGGCTGGGTGTGGATGCGATCTGGATCCCGCCC
The DNA here is from genome assembly GCF_003287795.1 of Actinomyces sp. Z5. Lineage (NCBI taxonomy): Bacteria > Bacillati > Actinomycetota > Actinomycetes > Actinomycetales > Actinomycetaceae > Actinomyces > Actinomyces sp. Z5. The sequence goes on along the minus strand of NZ_QMIN01000051.1, from coordinate 9,282 downwards.
TTCTACCCCTCGCCCATGCGCGACGGCGGCTACGACATCGCCGACTACACCGGCGTCGATCCCCGCTACGGGACCATGGACGACTTCCGTGTCCTGGTGGCGTCCGCCCACGAGCGGGGCATCCGCATCGTGATCGACATGGTGCTCAACCACACCTCCGCCGCCCACCCCTGGTTCGAGGCGTCCCGCCGCGACCCGGACGGCCCTTACGGGGACTTCTATGTGTGGGCCGACGACGACTCCGGTTACGCCGATGCCCGCATCATCTTCGTGGACACCGAGCGCTCCAACTGGACCTACGACGAGGTGCGCGGTCAGTACTTCTGGCACCGCTTCTTCTCCCACCAGCCGGACCTGAACTACAACAACCCGGCCGTAGTGGCCGCGGTGCACGAGGTGGTGCGCTTCTGGGCGCGCACCGGGGTGGACGGGTTCCGCCTGGACGCCATCCCCTACCTGGTGGAGGAGGAGGGCACCAACTGTGAGAACCTGCCGGGCACCCACCGCCTGATCGCCGGGCTGCGCGAAATGCTCGACCGGGAGTTCCCCGGCACCATCACCATCGCGGAGGCCAACCAGTGGCCGGCCGACGTGGTGGCCTACTTCGGCAGCCCGGACGCGCCCGAATGCACCATGTGCTTCCACTTCCCCGTCATGCCGCGTATCTTCTCCGCGCTGCGCGAGGGCACGGCCACCGCGATCCGCGACGTGCTCCGGGAGACTCCGCCGATCCCGGCGCACGGCCAGTGGGGCACCTTCCTGCGCAACCACGACGAGTTGACCCTGGAAATGGTCACCGACGCCGAACGCGAGCGCATGTACCGCTGGTATGCGCCGCAGGACCGCATGCGCGCCAACGTCGGTATCCGGCGGCGTCTGGCCCCGCTGTTGGGAGACTCGCGGGCCGAGCTGGAGTTGGCCCATGTGCTGCTGCTGTCCCTGCCCGGCTCGCCCTGCCTGTACTACGGCGACGAGATCGCCATGGGCGAGGACATCTGGCTGCCCGACCGGGACGCCGTGCGCACCCCCATGCAGTGGGACCGCTCGGCGAATATGGGCTTCTCCGCCTGCGCGGACCCCGCCGCGCTCACCCTGCCGCTGATCGACGCCGACGACTACGCCGACCGCTGTGTGGCCGACGCCCTGGCGGACCCCGACTCGCTGCTGCACTTCCTGCGCCGCGTGCTGCGGGTGCGGCGCGAGCACCCGGTGCTGGGGCGCGGGGACTTCCAGCTGCGCGAAGTATCCGACCCTGCCGTCCTGGCGCATACTCGCACCGAGGACCCCGCGGCCGCCGGCCGGGAGGCGGGCCAGACGCTGGTGTGCCTGGCAAACCTGGCCGACCGCCCCGTCGAGGCGGGCGTGGAGTTGCCCGAACTGGCCGGGTGGGCCACACGCACCGTGCTGGCGACCCGCCCGCATGCCGCACCACCCGCCGTCGACACCCGGGGGAGGCTGACGGTCACATTGCCGGCGCGCGGCTACTGGTGGCTGGCCGCCGCCCCGAACCGTGAGGAGGAGAGATGAGCAACCCGATGTTTACCGGACGGGCCGCCCCGGCCTGGCCCGATGACGCCGCCCTGCTGGCGGCGCTCGCGGACTGGATGGGGCAGCGCCGTTGGTATCCGCTCAAGGGCGAGCCGACCAGCGGACCGCTACGATTCGCGGGCCGCTGGGAGCTGGCCGACGGCGTGCGCGACCTGCTGGTTGCCGTACCCCGTGGAGAGGGGACGCCGGTGCTGGTGCATGTGCCACTGGTGCTTGAACCAGCCGCCGCACTGGCCGGCTTCTCCACCGCCGGGGAGGCGGCCGGCAACGAGGGCTTCGTGATGCCCGGGCCCGACGGCGAGCCGGTGGCGCTGGTGGACGGCGCCCATCACCCGCGCTTCTGGCGTGCCTGGGCCAACTCCGCCCTGGACGCCGGCACCACCCTCGAGGACAACGGGGCGCTGGCCATCGCCGAGCGCGCCGAACGGTTGCGGGTGACCACCGGCGAGCAGTCCAACACCTCGGTGGTTATGCCCGCCCCCGGCGATGCCCCGGCGGCGGGAGACGCCGACGCCGCCACCGGCGACCTGATCGTGAAGCTGTTCCGGGTGCTCGCGCCCGGCCGCAACCCGGACGTGGAGGTGTCGGTGGCGCTGGCCCGCGACGACTGGGACCGGGTACGTACCCCGGTGGCGTGGACGACGCTGACCTGGGCCGATGCGGACGGCGCCGAGCACACCGCGGATGCGGGCGTGGCCTGTACCTTCGTACCCCGCGCAGACGACGGCTTCGAGCTGTTCTGCGCGCTCGCCGCCGCCGACGACGCCGGCCCGCAGCGCGAGCGGGCCCTGGCCCTGGCACGGGACCTGGGCGACACCACCGCCCAGATGCACACCCACCTGGCCTCCGCCCTGGGCACCACCGCGCCGCCCTCCCCCACCGAGTTGGCCGCGGCGCTGCGCGCGCGGGCCCACTGGGCGATGGACGAGGTGCCCGAGCTGGAGAGCCGGCTGCCGAGCCTGCGCGCACGCGTGGAAGCGGTACTGGCTGAACTGGCGGCACTGGACCGGCTGGAGCCGGCTACCCGGGTACACGGCGACTACCACCTGGGTCAGGTGCTGCACGCCGTCGAGGAGGACCGCTGGTATGTGCTGGACTTCGAAGGCGAGCCGCTGCGCCCGCTGGCCGAGCGCAGCCGCCCCGATCAGCCGCTACGGGATGTGGCCGGCATGCTGCGCTCCTTCGACTACGCGGCCGAGGTGGGCCACGCCACCCACCCCGACTGGTTGGGCGCGGTGCGCGGCGCCTTCCTGGACGGCTACTGGTCCGCCGTCCCGACGTCGGCCCCCGCCCAGGCCGCACGCCCCGGGAGTCGGGAGACCACGCTGCTCAATGCCCTAGAGCTCGACAAGGCCCTGTACGAGGCGGTCTATGAGGCGCGCAACCGCCCCGACTGGGTCGCCATCCCACTGCACGGCATCGAGGTGATCCTGACCACTTGATCGTTCCGTCCCGCGCCGCCCACCCGGCGGCGTGAGACATATTCGTCCACGCCGGGTTGCACCGGTATAAAGTCCCCCCTCAGCCGGTCACCGCATGGGAGAGTGAGAACATGACCGACGTCACCAGCCCCGAGCCCGCCCCCGAATCCAACGACGCCCCGCCGCCGCAGGCCACCGGCCCCGTGCCGGTCCCCGTGGACCCCTGGGTCCTTGCGGATGTCGCCTACGGCCGCTACCACAACCCACATGAGGTGCTGGGCGCCCATGTGGGCGAAGACGGCGTGACCATCCGCACCGTGCGCCACCTCGCCGACGCCGTCGTCGTGGTCACCGAGCAGGGTTCCTTCCCCGCCCGCCACGAGCAGGACGGCGTGTGGGTCACCGTCGTCCCCGGGGATGAGATCCCGGACTACCGCATCGAGGTGACCTACGGGGAGGAGACCATCACCGTCGACGACCCCTACCGATTCCTGCCGACCCTGGGTGAGATGGACACCTACCTCATCTCCGAGGGCCGCCACGAGGAGTTGTGGGAGGTGCTGGGCGCGCATCTGAAGCACTACTCCGGCACCATGGGAGATGTCGACGGCGTCGCCTTCGCGGTGTGGGCGCCCAACGCGCGGGCCGTGCGCGTGGTGGGCGACTTCAACTACTGGGACGGCACCGCCTCCGCCATGCGCTCCCTGGGATCCTCCGGCGTGTGGGAGCTGTTCATTCCCGGCGTGGGCGTGGGTGCCCGCTACAAGTTCGAGCTGTGCTTCCAGGATGGCTCCTGGCACCAGAAGGCCGACCCCATGGCGCGCGCCACCGAGGTGCCGCCCGCCACCGCCTCCGTGGTCACCGACCGCTTCCACGAGTGGAACGACGAGGAGTGGATGTCCCGCCGCGCGGTCACCGACCCGCACTCCGGACCGATGAGCGTGTACGAGGTACACATCGGCTCCTGGCGGCAGGGTCTGGGCTACCGGGGCCTGGCCGACGAACTGGTGCCCTACGTCAAGGACGCCGGCTTCACCCACGTGGAGTTCCTGCCCGTGGCCGAGCACCCCTTCGGGGGCTCCTGGGGCTACCAGGTCTCCGGCTACTACGCCCCGACCGCCCGCTTCGGTACCCCGGACGACTTCCGCTACCTGGTGGACCAGCTACACCAGGCCGGCATCGGTGTGATCCTGGACTGGGTGCCCGCCCACTTCCCCAAGGACGAGTGGGCGCTGGCACGCTTCGACGGCACTGCCCTGTATGAGGACCCGGACCCGCAGCGCGGCGAGCACCCCGACTGGGGCACCTACGTGTTCAACTTCGGCCGCAACGAGGTGCGCAACTTCCTGGTGGCGAACGCCCTGTACTGGCTGGGCGAGTTCCACATAGACGGCCTGCGCGTGGACGCCGTCGCCTCCATGCTCTACCTGGATTACTCCCGCGAGGAGGGCCAGTGGCACCCCAACCAGTTCGGCGGCCGGGAGAACCTGGAGGCGATCAGCTTCCTGCAGGAGGCCACCGCCACCGCCTACCGGAAGAACCCCGGCACGGTCATGATCGCCGAAGAGTCCACCGCCTGGCCGGGCGTCACCGCCCCCACCGAGTACGGCGGGCTGGGCTTCGGCCTGAAGTGGAACATGGGGTGGATGAACGACACCCTGCGCTACCTGGCCGAGGAGCCCATCAACCGCCGCTACCATCACGGGGAGTTGACCTTCTCCCTGGTGTACGCCTTCTCCGAGCAGTTCATTCTGCCGCTCAGCCACGATGAGGTCGTGCACGGCAAGGGCTCGCTGCTGTCCAAGATGCCGGGCGACGCCTGGCAGGAGCTGGCCGGCCTGCGCGCCCTGTACGCCTACCAGTGGTCCCATCCCGGCAAGCAGTTGCTGTTCATGGGGCAGGAGTTCGGCCAGGGCGCCGAGTGGAACTCGGACAACTCCCTGGACTGGTGGATCCTGGACGATCCCGGTCACACCGGGCTGCTACGGCTGGTCAGCGATCTGAATACCTTCTACAAGGCCTCACCCGCCCTGTGGGCCGACGACTTCTCCCATCGGGGCTTTGAGTGGATCGAGGCCGGCGACGGCGACCACAATGTGCTGTCCTACCTGCGCAAGGGCACCGGGCCGGACGGGCGTTCGGACCTGGTGGCAGTGATCGTCAACTTCGCCGGCACCCCGCACGAGGGGTACCGGGTGGGCCTGCCCTTCGCCGGCGGCTGGGACGAGGTCATCAACACCGACGCCCCCGAGTACGGCGGCTCCGGCGTGGGCAACCTCGGGCATGTTGAGGCCGAGGAGTTGCCCTGGAACGGTCGTCCCGCCTCGGTGCGGCTGCGGGTCCCCCCGATGGGCGCCATCTTCCTGCGGCCATCACGAGACTGAACCACAGATCGGCGGGAAACACACCCGCTCCGCGGCAGGGGCCCGACGGCGTTTCAACGCCGCCGGGCCCCTCGGCGGTACGCGACCGATCTCGTCTACTCCGGTGGCCAGTGCGCCATCTGGTCGAGGTAGTCCCGTGCCTCCGCGACGCCTGGTCCCCCTCCGGGGATCTGTTCATCCGGGCCGCGCCCCCGCCGTGGATGGAGCAGGTGCCAGGCCCGGCACTCCAGCAGGGTCCGGTAGACGAACGCTTCGACGCTGGGCGCCACCCACACGGCAACGTCTTCGACCAGTTCCATCGCGGCGTCCAAGGGCTCGGCGGTCTCGTCCTGCTCCAGGGCAGTGTCCAGGGCACGCCACATCGCCTCCTCGGCCGCGTCGTCCCGGGTCCACAGGGCCACGACCCAACTGTCCTCGGGAGTGATCCAGCAGTACCAGGCGGTGCAGTCCTGCTGGTCACTCAGGAAGCGGACACAGGCGACATCAGGGTGTCCTACGGGTCGCAGCACAGGCGAAGGATCCGTCCAGCACCCGGTCGTCGACTCGTCGTCCATCCGACCGCACACCGCTGAGCAGCACAGGTAGAGTCTCAAGTCCTCGGGCAGCTCCAGTCCCAGGGCATGCAATCGCGCCTGGAGGACGTCGCATTCGGTCACCCGGTCGGGCAGATCCGGCGTGGCCCCCTCCGGTCCGGTCAGCCAGCCGAAGTCGCCGTCGAGCCGGACATCCAGCGCAGGCAGCGTCTCCAGGGGGACGATGCCATAGGTGCTCTCGATCCTTCGCGGCCCCAACTCCGCGCACACCCAACCGGCGCGCATCGCCGTCGCATCCGCATCTGAAACACGTGCAGTTTCTCCGCTCACGATGATCACGCTAACGCGGGTCGGCCGCCGCGCACGGACGACCCGGCGCGTCTCACACCGTGGACGGGACGGACTTTGGGCCCCGTTTACGCCGTTCGGCCGCATCTGCGCCCCAGACGCGGTCACGACCACACCGGTGTGATCAACAAACCGGCCCAGTGCCGTTGCCGAGACCGGTATGGTCCGGATGCATGCATGCGTGCGGTCCCCGCCCCAAGTAGCGAGCCCCGCGATGTACACTTTTCAGCCGTTGCAGCCATGTTGCAACGGTGGTCTCTGTAGTCTGACAAGGGAAGAAGAATGTCGCAGAACCTGGTCCAGACCGTGCCGTCGCAGGTCCGGTCCGCCTCCGGCCGTCCGGCCGAGGCCTCCACCACCATGGAGGTCTGGCAGGGGCTGTCCGCCGCCGTCGTCGACGCCATCGCGGACGACTGGTACGCCACCGAGCAGAAGTACCGTGCCGGCAGGATGGAGCACTACTTCTCCGCCGAGTTCCTCGAGGGACGCGCCCTGCTGAACAACCTGACCAACCTGGGCCTGGTCGAGGAGGCCACCCACGCCGTGAACGCCTTCGGGCAGAACCTCACCGACGTGCTCGAGCAGGAGCCCGACGCCGCTCTGGGCAACGGCGGGCTCGGCCGTCTGGCCGCCTGTTTCCTGGACTCCTGCGCCACCCTGGACCTGCCTGTGGCCGGATACGGCATCCTGTACCGCTACGGGCTGTTCAAGCAGCTGTTCGAGGACGGGTTCCAGACCGAGCATCCGGACCCCTGGATGGAGGAGGGCTACCCCTTCGTCATCCGCCGCGAGGAGGCCCAGCGCATCGTCCGCTACAACGACCTGACCGTGCGCGCCGTCCCCCACGACATGCCCATCACCGGCTACGGCACCAAGAACGTCGTCACGCTGCGTCTGTGGCGGGCCGAGCCCATCGAGGAGTTCGACTACGACGCCTTCAACTCCCAGCGCTTCACCGATGCGATCGTGGACCGCGAGCGCACCGCCGACATCTCCCGCGTGCTCTACCCCAACGACACCACCTACGAGGGCAAGGTGCTGCGGGTGCGCCAGCAGTACTTCTTCTGCTCCGCGTCCCTGCAGGAGATCGTCGACAACTACGTCACCCACCACGGCGATGACCTGAGCGGTTTCGCCGACTTCAACTCCATCCAGCTCAACGACACCCACCCGGTGCTCGCCATCCCCGAGCTAATGCGCCTGCTCATGGATGAGCACCACCTGGGCTGGGACCAGGCCTGGGGAATCGTCACTAAGACCTTCGCCTACACCAACCACACGGTACTGGCCGAGGCCCTGGAGACCTGGGAGATGTCCATCTTCGACCGCCTGTTCCCCCGCATCGCGGAGATCGTCCGCGAGATCGACCGCCGCTTCCGCCAGGAGATGGCCGAGCGCGGCCTGGACCAGATGCGCATCGACTACATGGCTCCGCTGTCCGGCGACAAGGTGCGCATGGCCTGGATCGCCTGCTATGCCGCCTACTCCATCAACGGGGTGGCCGCGCTGCACACCGAGATCATCAAGCGCGACACGCTCAAGGAATGGCACGACGTGTGGCCCGAGCGCTTCAACAACAAGACCAACGGCGTGACCCCGCGCCGCTGGCTGCGGCAGTGCAACCCGCGCCTGTCCGCGCTGCTGGACGAAGTGGCCGGCTCCGACGCCTGGGTCAAGGACCTGTCCCTGCTCGCCGAGTACACCGATGCCGCCGACGACGCTCTGCTGGACCGCCTGGCCGAGGTCAAGCACGCCAACAAGGTTGACTTCGCGGCCTGGGTGGCCGAGCGCGAAGGCATCGAGATCAACCCCGACGCCATCTTCGACGTGCAGATCAAGCGCCTGCACGAGTACAAGCGTCAGCTGCTGAACGCGATCTATATCCTGGACCTGTACTTCCGCATGAAGGAGGACCCGTCACTGCAGGTGCCGCCGCGGGTGTTCATCTTCGGCGCCAAGGCCGCCCCCGGCTACATCCGCGCCAAGGGCATCATCAAGCTGATCAACGCCATCGCGGAGCTGGTGAACAACGACCCGGTGATCTCCCAGACCCTCAAGGTCGTGTTCATTCACAACTACAACGTCTCCCCCGCCGAGCACATCATCCCGGCCGCCGACGTCTCCGAGCAGATCTCCATGGCCGGTAAGGAGGCCTCCGGTACCTCGAACATGAAGTTCATGATGAACGGCGCCCTGACCCTGGGCACGCTCGACGGCGCCAACGTGGAGATCCTGGACGCCGTGGGCGATGAGAACGCCTACATCTTCGGCGCCACCGAGGACGAGCTGCCGGCCCTGCGGGCCACCTACAACCCGCGGGCCACCTACGAGTCCGTCCCCGGCCTCAAGCGTGTGCTTGACGCCTTCACCGACGGCACCCTGGACGACAACGGCTCCGGCTGGTTCGCGGATCTGCGCCGCAGCCTCCTGGGTGAGGGCAACGAGCAGGCGGACGTCTACTACGTGCTGGGTGACTTCGCCGCCTATCGCGAGGCCAAGGACGCCATGGCCGTCGACTACGCCGACCAGCGCGCCTGGCAGCGCAAGGCGTGGGTGAACATCACCCGCTCCGGCCGCTTCTCCTCCGACCGCACCATCAGCGACTACGCCAAGGTGTGGGGCATCGAACCGCAGCCGGTCGCCTGACGGCTTGCGTGCGGCACACGACGACGGCGCCCGCCCCCTTCGCTGGGAGCGGGCGCCGTTGGCGTGTGCCGGTAGACCACCGTGAACTCCGGCGGACCGCAGCGGATTGCTGCGAGTCGCGGTGGATCTCAGCGGATCGCGGTGGCTCCCGCATATCGCAGTGGTTGCCGGCGGATCCCGGCTGATTGCGGTGGGTGGATTACCGTCACCGGGCGTGGAGGTTCGGTGGCTCGCTTGATGGTTCGTCCCCTCGGGTCGACGATTCGGCACTACCGGCGACGGTTCGTACCTTCTAGTCAACGATTCGTACTTTCTTACGACGGTACGTACCTGTGATGTCTCAGGACATCGGTGACAGTTCTGCCTCAGGACATCGGTGACACTTGGTGTATCAGGACATCG
>NZ_QMIN01000050.1:0-13601 GCF_003287795.1 Actinomyces sp. Z5 | reverse complement strand
CGGTAACGACCCCATAACACCCACGCCAGGTCCATACCCGTGACGCTCGCCACATTTCACCGCGAGACCACCAAGCAGCCACCACAGCGAGATCCCCGATGCCGTCTGCGCGGACTACCTGGACGCCTGTAGGTCCTCCAGATCTTCGGCGTCGACCACCTCGTAGGCGTAGCCCTGTTCTGCCAGGAAGCGCTGCCGGTGCGCGGCGAACTCCTGGTCCACCGTGTCGCGGGCGACCACCGTGTAGAAGTGCGCCTGCCGCCCGTCGTCCTTGGGGCGCACGATCCGTCCCAGCCGCTGCGCCTCCTCCTGCCGCGACCCGAAGGAGCCCGACACCTGCACCGCCACCGAGGCGCCTGGCAGGTCGATGGAGAAGTTGGCGACCTTGGAGACCACCAGTGTGCTCACCTCCCCGGAGCGGAAGGCCTCATACAGGCGCTGGCGCTCACGCACCGTCGTCGCCCCGGTGATCAGCGGCGCCCCCAGGTGCTCGGCCAGCTCCTCCAGTTGGTCCACGTACTGGCCGATCACCAGCGCCGACTCCCCGGGGTGCCGGGCCAGCAGGGAGTCCACGATGCGCAGCTTCGCCGGCGTGGAGGCGGCCAGCCGGTAGCGCTCGTCGGCCTCGGCGGTGGCATAGGCCATCCGCTCCCCGGCGTCCAGGGTGAGTCGCACCTCCGTGCACACGGCCGGGGCGATCCACCCCTGATTCTCCAGGTCCTTCCACGGGGCGTCGTAGCGCTTGGGTCCGATGAGCGAGAACACCTCGTCCTCCCGCCCGTCCTCACGCACCAGCGTGGCGGTCAGCCCCAGCCGACGGCGGGCCTGGAGGTCCGCCGTCATGCGGAAGATCGGGGCGGGCAGCAGATGGACCTCGTCGTAGACGATCAGCCCCCAGTCGCGGGCGTCCAACAGATCCAGGTGCGGGTAGACGCCCTTCCGCTTGGTGGTCAGCACCTGGTAGGTGGCGATCGTGACCGGGCGGATCTCCTTGCGTGAGCCGGAGTACTCGCCGATCTCGTCCTCGGTAAGGGAGGTGAAGCGCAGCAGTTCCTGCTTCCACTGCCGCGCCGAAACGGCGTTAGTCACCAGGATCAGGGTGGTGGTGGAGGAGCGGGCCATGGCGGCCGCCCCCACCAGGGTCTTGCCGGCCCCGCACGGCAGTACGACGACGCCGGAGCCTCCCGCCCAGAAGGCGTCCACCGCCTGGGCCTGGTAGGGGCGCAGCGCGAAGGCGTCCGGCACGCCCGCGGCCACATCCGCCGCCGAGTCCCGCAGCGCGATCGGGTGCGCCTCGCCGTCGACATAGCCGGCCAGGTCCTCGGCCGGCCAACCCAGCTTGATCAGCTCCTGCTTGAGGTGCCCGCGCTCGGAGGGGTGCACCACCACGTCCGCATCGCCCAGGCGCGTACCCAGCAGTCCCTTGGTGCGCTTGGAGCGCATCACCTCCGCCAGGACGGGGGCGTCGGTGGCGTGCAGTACCAGCCCGTGCGCCGGGTCGGTCACCAGCTGCAGCCGTCCGTAGCGCCCCATGGTCTCGGCGATCTCGGTCAGCAGGGCGTGCGGCACCGGGAAGCGCGAGTAGGTGATGAGCACGTGGACCACCGTCTCCGCATCCAGGCCGGCGGCGCGCGCGTTCCACAGGGCCAGCGGCGTGATCCGGTAGGTGTGAATGTGTTCGGGGGCGCGCTCGAGCTCGGCGAAGGGCGCGATGGCGCGGCGGGCGTCGGGGGCGTCGGGGTGGGCGACCTCCAGCAGGACGGTCTTGTCACTCTGGACGATCAGGGGGCCGTCGGGCAGGGTGGGGGAGTAGCCGGAATCTGACATGGGCGGGAGTATCGCAGCCGTGGACCGCCGCCCGCCGTGACCCAGGCGACGCCTTCACCGCCAGCGGAGCGGCGCCCACGAGAAGTGCGTCGCGGGGTCAGGAGAAGTTCTCCAAAAGGAAGGCTTCGGCCTCCTCGCACCAGATGCCATCGTTGGCTTCAACGATGTCGGCAAGAGTCGCGTATCTGCGGTCCTGGGCGGCCTTGGCTCGCAGATCGGCGAGTGCCACGAGCGGCATGGTTGCCCAGGGGTAGAAGAGCTTCTTCCCACCGGGAGTTTCCTTGAAGTGCTCCAACGTGTGGGGAACGGCGTCGAGCCCGCCCACATGAGTGATCATCAGAGAGGGGCTCAACTTGCCCTCGGCGGTCAGCTGGAGGGCCTCGAGCATGTCCGACCGCGCCCCACCGGATGTGCCCACTACGTGCGCGGACTCGTAGTGGACGTCGTAGAAGTTGAATGTCGCGGAGAAGTCCTTGTCGGTCGGCCCGGCGAAGAAATTCAGACAGCAGTCTCGGCCCTTGAGCCGGTCCGCCATCTCCAACAGGGGGCGGCTGGCGGCAAAGACCATGATGTCGTCGAAGCCCATGCCATGGGGGGTGTGTCCGCGCAGCAGATCAACGGGGTCGTCGCAGCCCGCCGTGTTGAGGTACACCAGCCGGCGGCCCGTTCCCTCCAGCCGTTCGGGCGGCAGGAGTCGTCGCGCGCGATCTAAACGCGTTTGGTCAATGTCGGTGACGATGATCAGAGTGGGCTGGTACGGGCCGTTGAGCGCGTACTCGACGGCGGCCAGGCCCATGGGGCCCGCCGCTCCTAGGAGAGCGAGTGCCCCGCCCCTCTTGATGCCCATCTCGTGCTCGTAGACGTACTGGGTTGTGTGGTAGCTCGCATGAAAGGCGCCGATGATGCACATGAGCGGCTCGGCGAGACAGCCATTGGCCATGTAGGTGCCGTCGTAGGGGAGGATCGCGTCCTTGTCGATCGCGACCTCGGGGACGATCGTGTACGTCGCGTCCCCGCCGTAGGCCGGGTAGCTGTAACCGGGGGAGTAGCCCGAGGGCAGTCCCATAGCGGGTTGGATGACGATGCGCTGCCCCACCCGGTAGCGGCCGGTCAACTCCGAGCCGACCTCGGCGATCTCTCCGCTGAATTCGTGGCCGGTCATGACTGGGTGCTCGGCCACGTCGTCGGGCACGCGCTTGTGCTCGGCACCGAGGCAGTACGCCTTGTAGGTCGAGTAGCACATGCTCGATGCCGCTACCTTCATGAGAACCTCGCGGGGTCCGAGCGGCGGCAGCTCATTCTCGGCTAGTACCGCCTTGTGAGCGCCTGCGATGTAGACGGCCCTGGTCTTCACTTGTCCGCCTCCTGCTGGGACTCGATCCGGGAGTAGAGGTCGTCGATGTGGGCGTCGGAGAGGTAGTTCTCGATGGAGACGATCTCAACGCCCGGGTTGGCATTGGCTGCTCTCTCGGCGAGGTTCTTGTGCGTGACGATGACGTCAGCGTCGTCGGGAACCCTCTCAATGGCGGTGTTGCCGACCTCGACGCTGATGCCGGCCTCGTCAAGCCGTTTGCGGAACAGGCTGGCGCCCATGGTGGACGATCCCATGCCGGCGTCGCAGGCGAAGATGACCTTGCCGATGGTCTTGGTCGCAACCTGCGTTCCGTCAGCCGTTACGGCCGCGAGCAGGCCCTTGCCCTCCTGCTTCATGGCGGCGCTGCGGGCTCGCGCCTGCTCGAACTCGGCGTCGCCGATGGCGGCGTCCTTGCGGGCGGAGGCGCGCAGCAGGGCTGCGTTGACGAGGAAGGAAACGAGGGTGGCTACGACGACGTCGGCGACGATGCCCAGGTGGTTGCCGCGGGGCGTGAGCATGATGTAGGCGAAGATCGACCCCGGCGAGGGGCCGGCCACCAGGCCGGCGTTGAAGACCTGCGCGGTGGCGATGCCTGAGGCCGCGCCGGCCATCATGCCGAGCAGGGTGATCGGCTTGGCGAGCACGTACGGGAAGTAGATCTCGTGGATGCCGCCGAGGAAGTGGATGATCATGGCGCCCGGGGCGGTCTCCTTCATGATCTTGTTGCCGGAGAAGAGCCAGTAGGCGATGAGCAGGCCCAGGCCGGGGCCGGGGTTGGAGGCGAGCACGAAGAAGATCGACTTGCCGGCCGTCTGGGCGGCCTGCATTCCGAGCGGGTAGTAGATGCCCTGGTCGATGACGTTATTGAGGAACAGCACCTTGGCGGGCTCGTTGAGGACAGCGACCAGGGGGAGCACGCCGGTGTTCACAAGGGCATTGATCACCCAGGTCAGACCGCTGTTTAGCGACTCGATGACGGGGCCGATGAATTTGAAGGAGATGATGCACAGGACGAATCCGATGATGCCCAGGCCGAAGTTGTTCACGACCATCTCGAAGCCGGGGCGGATTCGGGGTTGGATGATCCCGTCCCACCTCTTGATGATCCAGGCGCTGAGCGGGCCCATGACCATCGCGCCCAGGAACATCGGTATGTCGGAGCCGACAACGAGTCCGATGGTTCCGATGACGCCGGCGACGCCGCCGCGCTGGCCATGCACGAGGTGGCCTCCCGAGTACGCCAGCAATAGGGGGAGCATGTACTTGATGAGAGGATCAACTAGCGTATTGAGGCTCTCATTGGGGATCCATCCGTCGGGGATGAATAGCGCGGTGATCAGGCCCCAGGCGATGAAGGCGCCCATGTTCGGGATGACCATGGCGGTGAGGAAACCTCCGAATGCCTGCAGGCGTGCGCGTCCCGAGGGCGAGGGTGCAGTGGATTGGTGAGTGGTCATGCGTGGTCACTTTCGTGTAGAAGCCCGTCGCGATCCATGGTGAGGACGAGATCGGTGCCGTTGCGGAATGAGTGGTTGAGGGCGCGTTGGATATTGGGGCCGTCGCTGCGCTCGTAGAAGGAACGGGCGGCGTCCGTACTGAGGCCTCCCTGCACCTTGCGTGCTATGAGGCGTCTGGCGAGGAGTTCTTCGGGCGCGGCGATGAAGACGGTCAGGTCTGCATGGCGGCGAAGACTCCGCCAGCCGGGTTCGTCGAGGAGTAGCCAGTTGCCCTCTACGAGGACATGTGAGGCAGTCAGTGCATCGCCGTCGGTGACGACGTCGTGGAGTACTCGGTCATAGCGCGGCCAGGTGATGTCCTCCCGGCGTGCCCGTATGAGCGCACGGTTCAACGCCTCTAGATCGAAGCTCTCCGGCGCCCCCTTGACGTCGGCCAATGTGATGGCGCACCCGTCACGGACGATGGTGCGTCGGTCGAGTTCCGCCTGGGGCAGGTGGAATCCGTCCATGCCCACGCATTGAAGGTCCGGGGCGAGGCGTTGTGCGAGTATTTCGGCGAGAGTGGACTTGCCGGTGCCCGGCGGGGCGGCGAGGAAGGCGAAACTGCGGCGGCTCGCGGGCGGGCGCCGCATCCAAGCCGCGACTGCCGGTTCGAGCAGCTTCGAGACGCCATCGGAGTCCTCTTGAATCTCCTGCTCGAGGCCGTTGACGACGAGCCTCATGACTCTGACGGGGTGAGGATCTGTGCCACCCGGACGGGGTCCTCGGATTCGCGGAGCTCGTTCATGAGGCCGGAGTCCATGAGCGTTTCGGCCAGGGCGGTGAGGAGGGCAAGGTGCTCTTGGGAGTCATTGGCGGCGAGGGTGAAGAAGAGCCGGATCGGCATTGAGGGGTCGTCCATAAGGGCGACGTCCTCGGTGGTTGTCAGGAGGCTGAGCCCAGTACCGAGCGCTCCCTCCTCCGGGCGGGCGTGAGCGAGCAGAACTCCGGGGGCTATGAGCATGTAGGCGCCGTTGCGCTCGAGGCCGGCAAAGACGGCATCGACGTAGGTCGGCGTGATGAGTTGGTGCTGCTCGAGGAGTGCGGCGCTGCGCCTCATGAGGTCGCGCCAGTCGTCGGGGGGTGTCTGGAGGGCAAGCATTGAGGGGTCGACTGTGACCACGGCGGTCTCCTTGTGCTCATATGAGCATCATTGCTCGTATGGGAGTACAATAAGGGTGTAGGGCCGTGCGCGTCAAGGCCGCTCGGAACATATACGCTTGCTCAGACGAGCAAGGAGGTGCCGTGCCCGACGAAACTGGCCTGATGGTCGCAGTGGCGCGCGCCTACTACGAGGCGAACGAGTCGAAGGTTGAGATCGCCGAGAGAATCGGCATCTCGCGGTTCAAGGTGGCGCGACTGCTCGAGAGTGCCCGTGAAACCGGCATCGTGCAGATCCGTATCGTTGAGCCGACCCATCCCGATGATGTTCTCGGAGAGCGCGTCGCCGCCCACCTCAACCTGCGCGACTGCGTAGTAGTACCCGGTGCCAAGGACGAGAGCACCAACCGCCAGGCGCTGGCCCGCGCAGCAGCGACCGAGATCGCCTCCATGGCCGGTCGGGGGGATACGATCGGCTTCTCCTGGGGTCGCACCGTCGCCGAGATCGGCGCCCACGTCGGCCCCCTCGCCGACGCCAGAGTCGTCGCTCTCACGGGCGCTGTCGGGACGGACTTCGCCCTCTCGCCCGTCGACATCTTCCGCTCGGTCTCAACTCACTCCGGCTCGACCACGTTGTCGATCTTCGCACCGATGTTCGTCGACTCCCCGCAGACTGCGAAGGCGCTGCGGCAAGATCCCGCCATCGCCTCCGTCCTGGCCGCCTACGCCGACCTGTCACTGGCGGTCGTCTCGATCGGCTCTTGGGACCCGCCTGTGACCCAGCTAATGGATGCGCTGAGCGACGAGGAGAAACAACAGCTCGAGTCCGGCGGGGCCCGCGCCGAGATGCTCGGCATCTTCATTGACGACCGCGGACGAATAGTTCCCTGTACGGCTCAGAGCCGTTGCATCGCCATCACCGCGGCTCAGCTCCTGCGCACACCGCGCGTTCTCGCCGTCGCCGGCGGGTCTCAAAAGGTGCCTGCGATGAGGGCGGTCGCGTGCTCAGGCCTCATAACGTCCCTGGTCACCGACAGGAGGACCGCGCAGATGCTGCTCAACGGTCCCGCCGTCGGCGAGCGGACGCTCAACCGTGCTGAACGCATCCGGGGTTGAGCGCCAGGACCGGGTCGGTTCCCCCAGCCGAAGGTGAACGCTGTCAGAGAGGATGTCATGGTCATGGCCCGGCAGGCATCGACCGCGGTAGATTTACCCGGATGAGCACCCAGCATCCGGGCACCGGGCGGCCTGAGCCCGCACCTGGCACCACCGTCGAACAGCTGGCCGCGCACCTGACGGCCCTGCCCGACCGCGACGTCGCCGCGCTTCTACTCGCACGCCCCGACCTGGTCGCTCCACCCTCCGCCTCTTTCACCGCCCTGGCCGTGCGCGCCGGCGCCCGCACCAGCGTGGACGCCGCCCTGCGCGACCTGGATGCCGTCACCGTTGCCGTCGCCGAGGCCACCGTCGCCCTGCGCTCCGTAGACCCCGCCACCCTGGCGCCCTCCCTGGGACTCAGCGCCGACGACGTCGCCGGCCGCCTGGGCGTGCTTACCCGTCTGGCGTTGGTCATTGACACCGGCCCCGTCCCTGGGCTGGTCGACACCTTCGGTCCCCACCCCTTCGGACTCGGCCCCGCCGCCGCCGACCCGCCCGCCGCCGAGCAGCTCCCACCCCCGCTGTCCACCCTGGAACAGGCCGACGAGCCCGTCCCCGGCATTGGCGTGCTGAAGGCGTTGACCTGGGGTCCCCCGGTCGGCACCCTCAGCCCCGGCCGCAGCTCCGCCGGCACGGCCGAGCTGGTCGAGCGCGGCTGGCTCGAACGCACCGCGGACGCCGCCGGACGCACGCGCTTCGTCCTGCCGCGCGAGGTCGGCCTCGCCCTGCGCGGTGGCCGCCTGACCCGTGAGCCGCTCGCGCCCCCTGCCACCGACACCCTGGAGGTGTTGTCCGCAGATGCGGTCGCCTCCGAGTCGGTCAGTCACGCGGAGGAGATGGTTCGCCTGACCCGCGAGCTGCTGACCGAATGGGGGCGCGAGGGCGGCCAGATTCTGCGCACCGGTGGAGTGGGCGTGCGGGCACTGGACCGAACCGCCGCCGCCCTCGGCCTGGAGCGCGCCGTGGCCGCCAGCGTCATAGAACTCGCCGCCGGTGCCGAACTCCTCGGCCTGGACGAGTCCGGCGCCGCGTGGGTGCCCGCGGACACGGTCCCCGCCTGGCTGGACGCCGAACTACCCGAGCAGTGGGCTGCGCTCGCCGCCGCCTGGGCCGGCTCGGCCCGCACCCCCTGGCTGGTCGGCACCCGCGCCGACGACGGCGCTCTGCGGCCCGTCCTGGGCGCCGACGTCGAGGCCGCCTGGGCGGGCCGGCTGCGCCGTCGCATCCTCGCCCTGCTCGACTCCCTACCCGCCGGAACCTCGGTCGACGCCGACTGGGTGCACGCCGCCCTCACCTTCGCCCGGCCGCGTCGGCCCCTGCCCGAGGGTGCGGTGGCGGCGGTGCTCGCCGAGGCCCAGCTGCTCGGTCTGACCGGCGGCGGTGCCCTCAGCCGCGCCGGAAGGGTTCTGGCAGCCTGCCTGCGTCCCAATGCCGGCGCCCCCGAAGCGTCCACACCCGCCGGCAGCGCCGCGGCGGACGATGCCCCCGCCGACGCCGTCGGCCACCCGGACAATCACTACGGGACACTGCTGGCCGCGCTCGAGCAGGCGCTGGCCGCCGACCTGCCTGCGCCGGTCGACCTCCTGCTGGTGCAGTCGGACCTGACCGCCATCGTCCCCGGCCGCCCTGCGCCCGAACTCGGCGCCGCCCTAGAGCGCAGTAGCGAGGTCGAGTCCCGCGGCGGAGCGCTCACCGTCCGCTTCACTCCCCAGTCCGTGCGCCGCGCCCTGGACAGCGGCTGGTCCGCCACCGAACTGACCCAGGCCCTGTCCCGCTTCAGTCCCACCCCGCTGCCCAGCGCGCTCACGGTCCTGATCGCCGACGCCGCCCGCCGCCACGGGGCGGTGCGCGTGCGCGAGGTCGCCAGCGTGCTGCGCGTGGCCGACCCGGCCGTAGCCGCCGGGATCATCGCCGACGCCGCGCTCAAAGACCTGGGACTGGACCAGGTGGCGCCCGGCGTCATCCTGTCCGCCGCACCCGCCGGGGTGGTGCTGCGTGAACTGCGTGCCGCCGGTCTGGCCCCGGTGCTGGAGAACGAGCATGGCCGACTGTTGATCTCCGAACGCCCCGGGGGCGGGCGCCGCCTCCCTGCCCCGGCACCGGCCCGCCCGGGAAACGAGCACGCGGTCCGCCGTCGCCGTCCCGGACGCCGGGAGCTGGCCGCGCTGGTCGGCCGCCTGCGCGCGGGGGAGGAGGCACGCCGTGCCGCGGGCGGCGCCGGCCCGATGGCGGCCACCGACCCGGTGCATGCGCTGGCACTGCTGCGTCAGGCACAGGCCTCACGAGCGCGGGTACGGCTGCGTCTGGCCGGCCCCGACGGGAACGTGCAGGAGCGCACCGTGCGGGTGCTCGCCGTCGAACCCGGCCGGGTGCGCCTGGCCGACCTGGTCAGGGAGACCGAGTTGACCGTCGCCGTCCACCGGATCGTGTCGGTCGAGGCCGGTTGAACGGCGCATTAGCCTTGTTGTTGCATCGTAACGATGTATATAGTGTGGTTGGTCAGAGTTGGCCTGGCACTGTTTACGAGCGCCTTTGGCGGGCTCGGCCGACGGCTTGACAGCCGGGATCGCCACCTGTAGCGTGCCAACATTATCGAAGGTGCGGCGCATGAAGCGCGCCGAGGCGCAGCAGGTGGCGGAGCAGGAGCTGGAACGGGTCGGCATGTACGAGTTCCGCGACGCCCACGTGGATGAGATCTCCGGCGGTCAGGCGCAACGCGCCGCCATCGCGCGTGCGTTGTGCATGCGGCCGGAGATAATGCTGTTCGACGAACCCACCTCCGCGCTGGACCCCGAGAAGGTGGGGGAGGTGCTGAACGTGATCAAGGCGCTCGCGGACAGCGGGATGACGATGCTCATCGTCACTCACGAAATGCAGTTCGCCGATGATGTCAGCGACCGGGTCGTCTTCATGGACGCTGGGGTGATTTGCGAAGAGGGGCCACCAAGCGTCGTGTTCCGCAACCCGCGCCAGCCGCGGACCAAGGAGTTCTTGAGCCGCTACCATCTGCGCTCGTGAACGAAACCGTAGCTGGTAAGCACGTGGAGCTTTTCGTGGCGCCGCAGCCCGGCGCGCCCCTGGTGGTGCTCAATACGGTGCAAGGCGAGGGACAGGCGGTGTGGCAGGCCGCTGCATCTATTGCCGAAGCGCCCTTCTCCCTGGCGGCGGTGTCCGGCATCGACTGGAACCATGACATGTCGCCCTGGCCGATTCCGGCACTCGGCCCCGAAGACGTGCCATGCACCGGCGGCGCCGACGCCTACCTCGACGTCCTGACGGGCCAGATACTGCCGCATGCGCTGGAACGGCTGCCGGCCGCCCCCGCCTACCTGGGTCTGGCCGGATACTCGCTTGCCGGCCTGTTCGCCGTCTACGCCAGCTACCGCACGGATGTCTTCTCCCGGCTTGCGAGTGCCTCGGGCTCATTCTGGTTTCCGGGGTTCCTGGAGTACGCCGGCGCGCACCAGCCCGTGCGCCTGCCCGAGCGCGTGTACTTCTCGCTCGGGGATCAGGAGGCGAGCACGGCCGTGGAGCCGGTGCGCGCCGTCGAGGCCAACACCCGGGCGCTATACCGGGCCTATGCCGGCATGGGCGTCCAAACAGTCTTCGAGCTCAACCCCGGGGATCACTTCACCGGCGGTATCCAGCGGACCGCGCGGGCTATCGCCTGGATGGTAGGTGAGGGCGAGCGCCGGCCCGACCGTCCGCTTACACTTGAGCCGTGACTGACGCAGCGACTCAAAGGTCGAAGAACACGTCGAGCAAGCCGGTGCAGGCCGCGCGCACCGCCGTCGTCGAGCCCGCGGGCGACCGTCCCGGTGCCCTGCCCACCCCGGCCGAGCAGGCCACGGCCGCCAAGGACCGGGTGCTGACCTCCGAGGCCGCCATCGAGGCCGCCCGGGCCGCCCTGGGCGAGATCACCGAACCGGTCAGCGTCGGCCCGTACACCGCCTGCCGGCAGCTGGACAAGCGGCTGATCACCCACCTGTTCGAATGCAACCTGGCCGGCTACCGCGGCTGGCGCTGGGCCGTGACCATGACCCGTCCGCCCCGCGGGCGCACCGCCACCATCTGCGAGCTGGAGCTACTGCCCGGCGAGGATGCCCTGCTTGCCCCCGCCTGGGTGCCGTGGGCGGATCGGCTGCGGCCCGGAGACGCCTCCCGCTCGGACCGGCTGCCCCGGCGGGAGACGGACGAGCGGCTCGAGCCCGGCTGGGAGGCCACCGGCGAGGACGGGGACACCGTGGCCCTGGATGAGCTCGACCTCGGCCGCGCCCGCGTGCTGTCCGCGGAGGGTTACCGCCGCGCCGCCCAGCGCTGGTACGACGGCGACCACGGCCCCGAGGCCGACGGCGTGCGCAAGGCCCACGCCACCTGCGCCACCTGCGGGTTCCTGGTGCCCATGAGCGGGCGCCTGCGCAACACCTTCGGCGTGTGCGCCAACGAGTGGGCCGCCGACGACGGGCGCGTGGTCTCCCTCGACCACGGCTGTGGCGCCCACTCCGAAACCGACCTGCCGGATCAGGGGCCCGAGTGGCCGGTGACGCCTGCGCGCCTGGACGAGGCGGCCATGGAGCCGCTGGCCACCAACGGCACGGACCTGCGCGGCGGGCGCAGTCGCGACGAACTCACCGACCAGCAGGCCGCGCAACCGGAGCCGACCACTGTCGGCGAGGCCGAGGCCCAGGACGCGGACACCTCCGCCGACCCGACCGAGAAGACCTCGCGCAGGTCCCGCAAGTCCATTGCCGCCCAGGACGCCGCGGCTGACTCGGTCCCCGAACAGTCCCCGGAGGAGCCGGAGACTGCGGAAGAAGAGGATCCGGAGGCCACCGCGGCCTCGCGGCGCGCCGCCTCGGCTCGCGACGCCGTCGCCGACCTGGCCCTCGAGCACGCCCACCACGACGACGCCGCCGCTCCCCAGGCCGCTGCCGACGCCCTGGCCGCCCTGGAGGCCTCGCTGCCTACCCGCTCTTGAGCCTCCCCGCGCTCGCGGGCGGCGCCGACCCCGCCGGGCCTGGGCGTCGGCGGCGTCCCAAGGGGTGGCCGGAGTTTCGTTGCTGCGGCCGCGTCTGGGACAATCACGACACGTGACCACACATACCCCATCTCCCACAACGTCAGCAGCGGCCGGGGCGCCGGATTCCCGCAGCGCGATCGACCGCTTCTTCCACATCACCGAGCGCGGCTCCACGGTGGCGCGTGAGCTACGCGGCGGAATCGTCACGTTCTTCACGATGGCCTACATCCTCGTGCTCAACCCGCTGGTGCTGTCCACGCCCCACGAGGGGATCGCGCCACTGGGCACAACCGAGCAGATCGCCGCCGGCACCGCCTTCGTCGCGGGCGTCATCACCATCCTCATGGGCCTGGTGGCGAACTATCCCATGGCACTGGCCGCAGGACTGGGCATCAACGCCATGATCGCCTACACCCTGGTCGGCATGAACGGCATGACCTACGCCGACGCCATGGGCCTGGTGGTGATCGAGGGCGTCATCATTCTGGTCCTCGTGCTCACCGGATTCCGGGAGGCCGTGTTCAAGGCCGTCCCGCCGGACATCAAGACCGCCATCTCGGTGGGCATCGGCCTGTTCATCGCCCTGATCGGCCTGGTGGACGCCAAGGTCGTCCGCGCCGGCGGCACCCCGCTGGAACTCGGCCTGGGCGGCTCCCTGCAGGGCTGGCCCGTCCTGGTGTTCCTGTTCGGCCTGTTCCTGATACTCGTGCTGCACGTGCGCAAGGTGCGCGGCTCCATCCTCATCGGCATCGTCGCCTCCACCATCCTGGCGGCCCTGATCGAGGCCTTCGCCCACCTGGATGCCTTTGACGAGACGACCAACCCCACCGGCTGGTCGCTGTCCATCCCGGCCCTGAAGGGGGCGCCCGTTGAGCTGCCGAGCCTGGCGACGCTGGGCCACTTCAGCCTGCTGGGCAGCGTGGAGAAGGTCGGCGTCGTCTCCGTGGTGCTGCTGGTCTTCTCCCTCATGCTCGCCGACTTCTTCGACACCATGGGCACCATGGTGGCCATCGGTGCCGAGGGCGACCTGCTGGATGAGAACGGCAACCCGCCGCGCACCCGCGAGATCCTCGTCGTCGACTCCCTGGGCGCGATCGCCGGCGGTGCCGGGGGCGTGTCCTCCAACACCTCCTACATCGAGTCGGCCGCGGGCGTCGGCGAGGGTGCCCGCACCGGCCTCGCCTCCGTCGTCACCGGGGTGTTGTTCCTGGCCAGCATGTTCATCGCCCCGGTCGTCTCCATGGTGCCCTACGAGGCGGCCACGCCGGCGCTGGTGGTGGTCGGCTTCCTGATGATGACCCAGGTGACGGACATCGACTGGAAGACCCCCGAGATTGCCCTGCCGGCCTTCATCACCATCATCATGATGCCGTTCTCCTACTCCATCACTAACGGCATCGGCGCGGGCTTCGTCTCCTACCTGGTCGTCCAGCTGGCCCGCGGCAAGGTCAAGGACATTCACCCGCTGATGTGGGTCGCCTCGGTGCTGTTCGTCATCTACTTCACGCTCGAGCCCATCAAGGCGATCCTCGGCGTCGGCTGATGGCCGGATCCGAGCGCCAGACGGCGCCCGGTGCACACGAATCGGGGGCGACGACGCGGCTACGGTCACGTCGTCGCCCCCTGTCTGTCCCCGGTGTACAGA
>NZ_QMIN01000049.1:97071-116511 GCF_003287795.1 Actinomyces sp. Z5 | reverse complement strand
GCCCACGCCCCGGTTGGACCTCCCACGCCCCGTTGGACCGCCCACGCCCCGTTGGACCTCCCACGCCCCGTTGGACCGCTGTAACCGGCGGCTACGGCGGTCCAACCGGGGAACAGGGGTCCAGCGGGGGAACAGCGGTCCAACTGACAGGCTAAACATCCACACACCGCCACCCAAGCACTTACACAACAGGACCTAGGCGCCCTCCTGGCGGGCGGCCGTCTGGGTGAGCTCGGCGTCCGCGTCGGGCGAGACGAGCACCGCGGTCAGCCCGTTGCGCCAGGCGGCGAGCACGCCGCGCATCGCCTCCAGGGCAGTGTCGGAGCGCACCAGTGCGGCTCGCGGCCGCGTCCCGGCTGCGGAGGCGTGCTCCGCAGCGCCGGGGGCGTCGGTCGGGTTTGACGATTCGGCCAGCCCCGCGACCAGGGCGGCGCGCGAGATCCCTGCGGGCGTGCCCGAGGCTTGCGTCGCATCAGCCCGGAAAGCGGTGCGGGCGCCATCGACGGCCGGTGCGGTGAAGGAGTCCGCGTAGCCCATGACATCGGCTACGCCATCGAGCACCAGCGGCGGCAGTTCGCCCGGCCAGCGCATGGCCAGGGCGGCGCGCGGCACCAGCACCTGCAGCTGCGCATCCGCATCCAGCTCCTCCGGGGTGAAAGCCACCGACACGTCGGCGGGGGCGTCGAAGGTCACCGTCCCACCTGCGAGCCAGGTGCCGCAGCACCAGGTCACCGTGCGCCAGTGCACCCCCAGGCTCAGTTGCACAAGCGGGTCCGCCTCGGCGCCCACGGCCGGGGCTTCCTCGGCGAGCAGATGAGCGATCTTGCATTGCCACATGTTCAGCACCCGCCCGGTCAGTTCCACTCGCTCGCCCGGCGCGTACCACACGAGCCAGGCGCGGTCGGCGTCCGCCGCCGTGGGGAGCAGGTCGGCAAGAGGGTCATGCGGGTGGGTGGTGTTGCGGATCACGGCACAGATCTAAGCAGAGGCGTGGGGTCGCTGCCGTGGCGCGGCGTTCTCGCCGCTGATTGCCGTGAGGCTGTCGCCGTGGGGCGTCTTGACGCTCCCGGAGAATCGGCTGTGAGCCACGTCACGATACGTAAAAGTTCAGTCTTATAACGGCGTGTCTGCGCCGGTCTGCGTGCCGTCGCAATTAAGTGAACTTCTCTGCCGCGGCTTGACTCACGGCGGCTCACACCCGTGTAATTCTACGTGAACATCGTCCGCATCCTGAAGGGAAGCCATCGTGTGGAACATCCTCGGCGACGGGCCGCTTGAGCGGTCCGACGACGCCGACGACGAGGCGCTCCTCCTTCTGCTCGGCGACGACGATCCAGACGAAGGCCCCCTGGCCTGGCAGGAGCGCGCGCTGTGCGCTCAGACCGACCCCGAGGCCTTCTTCCCTGAGAAGGGAGGTTCCACGCGCGAAGCCAAGCGCGTGTGTGCCTCTTGCGAAGTCCGTGAGGAATGCCTGGAGTACGCCCTGGCCAACGATGAGCGCTTCGGGATTTGGGGAGGATTGTCCGAGCGCGAGCGCCGCAAGCTCAAACGGCGCGCGGTATGAGCCAGGCGGGAAGCGCCGCCCAGCAACCTGCACCCGGCGGGGTCCTCGCGGTCCTCGTCTCAGCCGGGGTCACCCCCTACTTGCCTGAAACCCTGCATGCCCTGGCCGGCCAAACCGTCGCTCCCGACGTACTGCTGATCGTCGACGTCGCCTCTCGCGCCAATGGACTCGGTGACGGCACACCCATCGAGGAGGCCGTGGTCGAATCCGGTACCGACGCGGTCACCGCTGTACGCGTGGTACACGTACCCGAGGCCACCGGTTTCGGCGACGCCGTCGGACGCGGCCTGACCAAGTACGCCGAGCTGATCGCCAAGGGCAACCGCAAGCGCCGCCGTCACCGCGACCACTTCGCGGGGTCGCGCCAGACGGACCGGCCGGACGCGACCACCGGCGCCGTTACCACCGCCTCCGGGCAGCTGACCGGCCCCACCGGCGCCATGTCGCCGATCTCCGATACCGAGATCTACCGTGCCACCGGGGTCGACGCACCGGCCGCCCAGCCCACCGAGGGCTCCTGGCTGTGGCTGTTGCACGACGACTCCGCCCCCGATCCCGACTGCCTGGCGGCGCTGCTCGCCGCCGTACGCACGGCCCGCTCCATAGCCCTGGCCGGGCCCAAGCAGGTCGACTGGGAACGGCCCCACGAACTGCTCGAGGTGGGCCTGCGCACCACAGCATCCGCCCGCCGCGCCAACGACGTCGTCGAGGGGGAGGTGGACCAGGGCCAACACGACGACCGCACGGACATGCTTGCCGTCGGCACCGCCGGGGCGCTGATCGACCGCGCCGTCTGGGACCAGCTCGGGGGCATCTCACCGGCGTTCCCGCTCTTCGACGACGGCCTGGAGCTGTCCCGCGCCGTGCGCCTGGCCGGCCACCGCGTCGTCGTGGTGCCCGACGCCGTCCTGCGCCACCGCCGCGCCAGCTACCTCGGCCTGCGCCCCGCCCAACAGCCCCACGGCCCGCACCGCGTCCCTGGTCACGCCGACCAGAGCGATACGCCTCCGACCGTCGCCGTCCCCGAACCCGATCCGGACCGCTCCTTCCGCGCCCGGCGCAGCGCGCAGCTGACCGCATGGGCGACCTTCTCGGCCCGTCCCTTGCCGTTGCTGCTGGCCTGGATCGTCCTGCTCGGGCTGGCCCGTGCCGCCTGGCGGCTGCTGACCAAGGCACCCGCGCTGGCCCGTGACGAGTTGGCCGCCGCCCTCGCCGTCGCTCGCAGCGGCGCCGCGATCCGGCGCGGCCGCAGGCGGCTCGCCGCGCACCAGGACGTGCGTCGCACCGTACTGTCCGAGCTGTACGTCAGCGCCGCCGACATCCGTGCCGCCCGCCGCGACCGGCGGCGCCAGGAGCGCGAGCGCGCCGCCCGTGAGGCCGCCCGCAGCGAGTTGGAACTGCGTGAGTTGGCCGCCCTGACCCGGCGGCGGCGCCTCGTCCTGGCCGGCGTACTGATCGTGGCGGGAGCCTTCGCTGCTGTCGGGTTGTCGCAGGTCCTGGTCGCCCGCACCGTGACCGGTGGCGCCCTGCCCGGCCTGGGGGTCAGCGGGCGCGACCTGTGGGACGCCGCCTGGTCCACCTGGGGCGGCTCCGGAGACGGCTATCCCGCCGCCTTGAGTCCACTGCTGGCCACCCTGGCCCTGCCGGTGGCGGTCGGCTCCTGGGTCGGCCTCGACGGTGACGCCCTGGTGCATATCCTGCTGGTGCTGGCCGTCCCCCTGGCGGCGCTCGGCGCCTGGTACGCCGCCGGCACCGTGACCCGCCGCAACCCGCTGCGCGCCTGGGCGGCGCTCGTGTGGGCGCTGGCCCCGGGGCTGCTACTGGCCGTCGGACAGGGACGGCTCACCGCCGTCATCGTGCACCTGACGCTGCCGTGGGCGTTGACGGCGCTCGCACGCGCCGTGGGGGCGGATCGGCGCGACGTGGTCCTGTCCGGGATGGTGGGCGCGCGCCACGCCACCCAGGCGGAGAAGGCCGAGCTCGACCGCTTCGCCGCCGCCCGCATTGAGGACCTGGCCGAGCTGGCCGACGACGACCCCGCGGCCCCTCAGGAGGCGCAGGACCAACTTGCGGAGGTCGCCGACGCTTCCGAGGCGGACGCACCGGGCGACGCTTCCGAGGCGGACGCCCTCGCCGCATCGGAGGCGTCCGCGGACGCCGAGCCGCCGGCAACAGACGCTGCCGCCGCTGAGTCCGTCGAGGTGCCCGAGGCCGCCGGCCCGCCGCTGCCCTTGCCGGAGCGCTACGGCCCCGGCTCACCCACGGCCGCCGCGGCGGCGGGACTGCTGCTCAGCCTGATCGTGGCCGCCGCCCCCGCCACCGCCGCGCTTATCCTCGTCGGCCTGATTGTGCTGACGGCATGCATGCGCCGCAGCGCGCCGCGCCTGCTACTGACGCTCGTACCGGTCGCGGCCACCGCCACCCCCGCCTGGTGGCGCGCCGCGCGCCTGGCGCAGGCCGGTGACGTGGACGACGGCGTGCACTACCTGCTCACCGACACCGGCCTGCCCGCTGCCGTCGCCCCTCCCAGCACCATCGAAACCCTCCTGGGCATGCCGCAAGACGTCGAGTCCCTGATCGCCGACCCGAACCTTGCGCTGACCGCCAAGGCCCTACTCGCCATCGTCCCAGTCGCGGCGGTCTTCGGCTTGCTGACCGGTGGGCGCCGCGGCAACTGTGCCCGCGCCGGTTTCCTCATGGCGCTGGGCGGGCTGGCCCTGGCCGCCGCCGGGACGCGCGTCATCGTCGCCGTCGGCACCCAAACCGACGGCACCGGCTCCGTCACCGTAGCCGCCTGGGCCGGCACCGGCGTCTCCTTCGCCCTTGCCGGCCTGCTCACCGCCGCCCTGGCCGCCGGCGACGCCGCATATGCGGCCCTGCCCGCCCACGCTCCCGGCTGGAGGCGCTGGGCGCGCGTCGGGCTGGTGGGCGCCGGTGTCATCGCCGTCGCCGCCCCATTGAGCGTGGGCGGGGCCTGGGCCCTGGCGGCCCACGCCTCCACCGCCACCGGCACCGACGCCGATGTGATGGCCCTGCGGTCTGCTGGCAGCCGCATCCCGCTGATCGCCGCTGAGATCCAGTCCTCCGACACCGCCGGACGCGTACTGATCCTGTCTGGAGGCGACTCCGGACTGCGCGTGCGCATCTGGCGCGGGGACGGCACCCAGCTGACCGACGTGACTCCTGACGTCCTGACAACCCAGCTCGCCACGCGCATGGCGTCCGGAACTGCCGCGGCCGCAAGCCCCGCGCCGGCCACGACCGCGGTAGACGACCCGCTCACCACCACACTGACCGACCCGGCCGACGCCGAACTCGCCGACCTGGTGGTGCGCGCCGCCGCCGGCCAGGACGAGGACGTGGCCGACGCCCTGGCCGCCCACGGCATCGCCGTCGTGCTGCTGACCGACGCCGCCGGCGACGAACTGACCGCCTCCACCCGCGCCGGCCTGGAGTCCACCCCCGGCCTGGAACAACTCGCCCGCACCGACTCCGGCACCTCCTGGCGCGTCGCCCCCGCCGCCGCCCCCGAATCGGCCCGGGCCGTACTGCAGGCCGCCGACGGCACCGCCACCACTATCCCCGCCAACGCCACCGGAGCCACGGCCGTCCGCACCGCCCTTCAGGCGGGCACCGGCAGGCGCGTGCTCATGCTCGCCGAGCGCAACGACGGTGCCTGGCGGGCCACCCTGAATGGCGAGCCACTTGCGGCCACCACCGTGCCCGACGCCGCCGGCCGCTGGCGCACCGCCTTCATCGTCCCCGCCGACGGCGGCGAACTCGTGGTCACCCATGGCACCACCCTCGGCGCGATCGCCGCTCGCGGCATCCCCGTCATCTGGGTCATCACCGCCCTGTTCGCCCTGCCCCTGCGCCGCAGGAGGCGCACCGTATGAGCCTTCCCCATCGCAAACTCTTCGCCATCGCCGGGCGCGTCGCCTCCGCGCTCCTGCTGCTGGCCGCGGTCCTCGCCCTGACCTGGTGGGGGACCGGCAGTCCGCGCGCGACCAGCCAGAACGTAACCGCCACCGCGGTGCCCGCCCCTGCCGCCGACGTCATCTACGCCTGTCCCGCAGCCCCGAACAACACCATCGGCGGCATTGACCTCGACGAGCCCACGGCATCCACCACCATCACCGCACTCGACGCCGACTCCACCCTCACCTACGGCTCGGAGTCGCTCGAGGACGCCACCACCACCTTCGATACCGCCGACGGCGGCATCCTGACGGTGCGGGCCCCCGGCGGCCAAGCCACCGGCGCCGTCGCCACGGTCACCACCCTGACCGCCGGCGGCGACCTGCGCGGCCTGAGCGCCGCCCCCTGTGCCGCCCCCGCCTCCGTCGCCTGGATCGTCGGCGGCTCGGCCGCCGTCGGCTCCTCCTCCGAGTTGCGGCTGACCAACCCCGGACTGACCACGGTTACCGCCACCATCCACCTGTACGGCTCCACCGGTGAGCTCACCCTGCCATCCTCCGGGCAGGTGGCCGTCGGCGCCGGTGAGACCGTCGGCGTGCTGCTCGAGGCCGCCGGGGCGGCGGACGACCGCCTGGCGCTGAGCGTGGAGGCGGACGGGGGCGTGCTCATTCCGGCCCTGGTCACCGAGTCCCTCGACGGTGAGACCCCCGCCGGCGTCGACACGCTCACCGCCGGCGCCGCTCCCGCCACCGACCTGACCATCCCCGGAGTCGTGCTCGTGGAGGCCGCCGCGCAGGGGGAGACGGAGGCCGACGGCGCCGACTCCTCCGACTCTCCGGCCGTGCGCGTGGTCAACCCCGTCGAGGCCCCCGCCACCGTGTCGATCTCTCTGATCGGCGCCGACGGCGAGGAGGACCTGCCGGGCGCCACCGCCGTGACCGTCGACCCGGGCGCCGTCTTCGACATCTCCCTGGCGGGCGTGGACCCCGGCGCCTACGCCGTGCACGTGACCTCGGACGCGACAGTGGGCGCGGCCGTCAAGCTTGTGCGCAGCGCGGGGGAGTACCCCGACCGCTCCGGCGCCCTCGCCCACGACACGGCCTGGGTGCAGGCCGCCGCCGACGCCGCGGGCTCCACCCTGGCCGTGCCCCGCGAGGGCGGCCTGGACGCCACTGTGGTGCTTACCAACTCCGGGGCAGCCGACGCTACCGTCACCCTGACCTCAGCGGATGGGGAGTGGACCGACGAGGTCACGGTCCCCGCCACCACCACGCTCACCCCCAGGGTTCCCGACGAGGTGTCGGCGCTGGTGATCACCGGGGCCGGCGGGCAGCAGGTCTCCGCGGCCGCCGTCGTCACCACCGAGGTCTCCGGCGACGTGCCGGGCACGCTCATCTCCGTGCTCCCCACCGTGCCCGACGCCGCCGCCCAGTCCTCCCGCAACCTCCGGCTGTACTGACCCTTTCCCGGCTCTGTCCCGCATTCTGTACCGGCCTGCGAGGCCATCGTGACGGCGTCGTGGGCGCGCCCGGAACCGTCTCGTACACGAGTTCCCCACAAAGACACGCATTTTGGAGGTTTGCATGGGCGCAGCACCCGCAAAGCTCTAAAACACGTGTACGCGACGCAAACGCGTGTGCATGACGCCGGGCGCGGGGCCGGGGCCGGCACTCCGCCCGACGAGTCGGGCTCAGGCCAGCGGGTAGGCGAGGTCGGCGACATCGGTGGCGCCCACCCGCCAGGCGGAGCCGCTGCGCTGCCAGACCTGGCCGTCCGCGTCGGTCAGCTGCAGGGTGCCGGTAACGCGGTCGGCGGTCAGGGCGGTAGCCGCCGGCGAGGTGATCGGGGTGGTCAGCGCGCCGCCCACGGGAATTCGGGTCACGCCCGATGCCTCCGCGTCCTGCCCGTCGGTGGCTGCCGCCAGGACGGCTACGCTGACCGGGTCGTACCAGACGACGGCGTCGGTACGGGCTACGACGGCGGCCGGCAGCTCAAGCGGATCGCCCAGCCCGGTGGGGGCGTCCCCGTCGCGGACAATGGCGGCCACGCTCACCCGGTCCGCGGAGCCGTCGGCGCGATGGCGCACCACGATGCGGGCGGACTCGGCGGCCAGGTCGAAGGCCAACACCTCCCGGTCCTCCAACCAGGGGGCGACGAGCGCGGCGCGTCGGCCGCGGCCATCCACCGCCAGCAGGGCTCCGGCGGTGGCGGTCCACACCCAGCCGTGGCGGTCGGCGATGGGGGCGAGCAGCTCGTGGGAGTCGGCTTCGGTGTCGGCGTCTCCCACCGACAGGATCACGTCGGCCGCGCTAGCGCCGGCAGGCACGCGCAGCAGGCTGGAGCGGCTCAGGACGTAGACGGTGCCATCGGCCCCGAGCGTGGGGTGGGTGGCGGTGTCGGCGCCCAGGGTCTGGGCCGCCACCAGCGTGGTGCGGGTGGAGGCGGTGCCCTGCACGACTGCGCCCGTGCACATGCCGACCACCGCCCCGGGGTCGGTGTCCACAGCGGGCAGGGACGCCGCCGGTCCGAGCTCATTCCCGTCGGCTCGTACGGCCACGTCCTGCACCAGGATGCCACCGTCGGACGTCGCGCCGACCAGAGTGGCTCGGATCTGGGCGACCAGTAGCCCGGCCTGTGCCTGGTCCGGCGTGCCCAGGCCGGTCAGGTCCACGGCGGCGGTGCCGGCCTCCACCACGACGCCGTCGTCACCCACCGCGGCGGCCTCGGGGACGGCCGTGGCCACGCCCGCGGCCAGCCA
This sequence comes from Actinomyces sp. Z5, assembly GCF_003287795.1. Lineage (NCBI taxonomy): Bacteria > Bacillati > Actinomycetota > Actinomycetes > Actinomycetales > Actinomycetaceae > Actinomyces > Actinomyces sp. Z5. The sequence continues at coordinate 108,271 of NZ_QMIN01000049.1, read as the reverse complement.
GGTGGAGGGCCCGCCCAGAAGCGCCTCGATCAGTCGCCGGGGCAGCTCGTGCCGCGGCAACCACCGCAGCTCCGGGACCAGGCGCTCGTGGTCGGGGGTGAGGAAATACAGTGAGGCGGAGGCGAATTCGGTGGTCAGGTCACCATCGGACAGGAGCATTCCGGCCGGTAGTTCCGCTATGCGCCACTGGCCGGCGTCGTCGGCTACCAGCCCGTAGCGGCAGCGGTGGTTGGCCTCGGCGGCGGCGGTGAACACGCCGGCAGGGTCGACGTCGCCGATCAGATCCACCGTCACGTCCACCGCATCGTCGGCGAGGACGACCACCGGCGCGGTCGAGCCGTCGTAAACGCCCACCGTCTCGGTGGGTTGCCAGGAGGCGGCGGCATCGTCGGTCAGGAAGGCGCGGGCCGTGGCGAAGTCGTCGAAGAATCCGGCCGCGCAGGCACGCAGGAAGCCGATGACGATTTCCTCGGGGGCGGCGCCGTCGGCCGGGCCGGCCGCGCTCTGGACGAGTTGTTCGTCGGGACCATGGACGACGTTGGAACCGGAAACCTCCCCGGAGGTGGGCAGGCCCGTGCAGGCGGCGAGGGCGCCCGCGCCACCCAGCAGCAGGGCCGCGAGGGCCTGCCGACGTGGCAGTCCGCTTGCGCCGGTACCCCGGCCGGGGGCGGGCACGCTCACCGGTGTTCTTCCTCGCGCTGTCCGCGCGCCAGGGCATCTTCGGGAGTCTTCGCGGTGGGTGACTCATCCGCGCCAACGCCGGCGCCTCGGCCGGGAGCCTCGGGGTCGCTGCCGTTGGGGCCGGCAATCCCGGCGTCGTCGTTGCGGTCGACGTCGGAGCGGCGGGAGGCCGGTGACGGGGTCAGGGCCGGGGAGACCGGCGCGGCCTCATCCGTCTGTACGGCGTGGGTGCCGGCGCGGGAGACGGGCGGGGCATCGTCGGGAACCACCCCCAGCGGGCCGGGCTTGGTGAAGGTGCCGGGGGTCGCGTCCGGACCGAGCCGACGCGGGAGTGTCAGCAGGAAGGAGGCGCCGTCGGCGGGCCAGCCCCAGGCGGTGAGGGTGCCGCCGTGTAGGACGGCGTCCTCCAGGGAGATGGATAGGCCCAGCCCGGTGCCACCCAGGGTGCGTTTGCGGGAGGGATCGGCGCGGTAGAAGCGGTCGAAGACCTTCTTGACCACGTCCGGGCTCATACCCACCCCGTGGTCGCGCACACGCACGGCGACGGCGTCGTCATTGGCGGCGACGGTGATGTCGATCGGGGAGCCCTCGGCGTGCTCGAGGGCGTTGACGATGAGGTTGCGCAAAATGCGTTCCACCCGGGCTACGTCCACCTCGGCAACCACCGGCTCGGCGGGCGCGTGCAGGCGGATCGGGGAGCCGGAGGCCTCCACGTGGACCGCCACCAGGTCCAGCACACCGCGCAGGGTGGCGGTGATGTCCGCCTCCGCGGCACGCAACTGCACTCGGCCGGAGTCGATGCGGGAGATCTCCAGCAGATCGGAGAGCATCTGCTCGAAGCGGTCGATCTCACGCATGAGGATTTCCAGGCTGCGGGCGGCAAAGGGATCGTGGATCTCGTTGCGGGCCTGCCAGATCTGTTCGGCGGCGAGCCGGATGGAGGCCAGGGGGGTGCGCAGCTCGTGGGAGACGTCGGAGACGAACAGTCGCTCCACCTTCGACAGGTTCTCCCACGCCTGGATCTGCGCCTCAAGCGAATCGGCCATGTTGTTGAAGGACCGGGACAGGGTGGCGATCTCGTTCTCCCCGACCACCGGTAACCGCTCGTTGAGGTGGCCCGCCGCCAGCCGCTCGGCGGCCAGGGAGGCGCGGCGAATGGGGATCAGCACGCGCGAGGCCAGGGCCCACAGGCCGATGATGAGGATGAGCAGGAAGCCTGCGCCGGCGATGACGATCGCCCGGGTGGCCAGGTCGATCACGTGTTGTTCTGGGGCCAGTGTGTACACGAGGAACAGGTCGTAGCCGCCGGCCAGCGGCAGGTTGACCCGGGCGCCGACGACCAGGCCCGGGTCGGTGCCGCCGGCCGAGTCCGGGATGCCGACGGACTGGGAGTACTCGGTCCCGGCCTGCCCGGCGTCCACCTGGGCGACCAGGTCGTCGGTGACGAGTGCGGCCAGGTCGGCGTTGGTGGTCAGATCGTTGATGACGGTGGTGGCGGTCTCGTCCTCGGCACGGCGCAGGGAGACGCCCACGCCGCCGGCCCCGGCGAAGGAGTCATTGATGGCGGCGAGCTGTGCCTGCGCGGTGGTGGCCAAGTCGTCGGCCGTGTCCACGGTGGCGACGTCGAAGGCGGCCTGTGCGGCGACGGTGCGCTGGTGCGCGTCGGTGAGGATGGCCGCACGCCGCTCGGAGAAGACGTCATTGCGGATGGTCATGGTCACGGCCACGAGTAGCACCGCGATCAGCACGATCCCGGCGCTCGTGGCGAACAGCACCATGGAGGTACCCAACGAGCGGCGTACCGCCCGCAGTGGGGACGTCAAGCCACGGCGCCCCACGTGCCGGCCCGGGCCCTGGCTATCCACGTCAGTGCCTCAGGTGACGCGTCGGGCACGGGAGGCCGGCTGTGGGCGCCGGCCCTCCCGGCGGCGTCACTTGCCGTCGCCGGCGCGGTAGCCCACGCCGCGCACGGTGACCACGATGCTGGGGTGCTCGGGGTCCTTCTCAATCTTGGCGCGCAGGCGCTGGACGTGGACGTTGACCAGGCGGGTGTCTGCGGCGTGCTGGTAGCCCCAAACCTGCTCCAGCAGCTCCTCGCGGGTGAACACCTTCCAGGGGGTGCGGGCGAGGGTGACCAGCAGGTCGAACTCCAGGGGCGTGAGGTTGATGGGGGTCTCGCCACGGTGGATCTGGTGGCCGGAGACGTCAATGTCCAGGTCTCCGACGCGGACGTGCTCGGCACCGTTGGCGTCCACGTTACGACGCAGGCGGGTGCGTACGCGCGCGAGCAGTTCCTTGGACTTGAAGGGCTTGGTGACGTAGTCGTCCGCGCCGGCCTCGAGGCCGGCAACGACGTCCTGGGTGTCGGTGCGGGCTGTGAGCATGATGATCGGCACGTCGGACTCGGCGCGGATGAGCTTGCAGATCTCCACGCCATCCAGGCCCGGCAGCATCAGGTCCAGCAGGACCAAATCCGGATCGGTCTCATGGAAGGCGTCGAGCGCCTTAGCGCCGTCGGCGCAGAAGGACGGAGTGTAGTCCTCCGCCTCGAGCATGATGCCGATCATCTCGGCCAGGGCAGTATCATCGTCAACGACCAGAATGCGAGTGCGCATGGCGCCTATCTTGACACGCGCAAGCGCCGTATATGGACGCCACACGCCTCTCAGTGACCTTCATCATATGCAACTTAGTGCCGACTAAAGTCCTCGGGAGGGCTTTTCTCCTCCTCAGGGTGGAGAACGCGAGCGCCGACGACGTGAAACAGTATGCCCATGACCAGTGACAACACCGGATGGCAGTCTCCTTCCGGCGACGGCCCCACTGACGGCGCTTCCCACGACGCCGGAGCCTCCCCGAGTGCGGCACCCGGTCCGCGCTACGGCGCCTACGCCCCGCAGCCCGAGCGGCCCGGCTACGACCAGCAAGCGGAGTCGGGCGGTTATAGCGAGCAGCAACCGCCCGCATACGGCCAAAATCAGCAGACCCCGGCGGGACAGGGCTACGGGCCGGCCCCCCAGTACGGTCAGTACAGCCAGTACAACCAACCGGCCGGCGACTACTACGCCGCGGGCCCGGGTGGATTCTTCGCCGCCCCCAAGCCCGGCATCATTCCGCTGCGTCCGCTGAGCATCACCGAGATCATTGGCGGCGCCTTCGAGTCCCTGCGCGCCAACCCACGGGCCATGTTCCTGCCGTCCCTGCTGGTCATGGGGGCGGCCGGCCTGTTCTCCGCACTGATGGCCTTCATCTTCAGGCGCTCACTCATCTCTCTCGCCTCCGCGGACTACTACAACGACTACGACCCCACGGTCTCGCAGGCAGAAGCCTTCAACGCCACGTTGTCCCTGCTCGGGGGCACCCTGACCGGCACGATGCTGGAGGAGATAATCACGCTGCTGGCCACCGCCGTCCTGACCGGCCTGCTGACCGTCACCGTCTCCCGTTCGGTGCTGGGCCGCATCGCCACCCCCACGGACGTGTGGGAGCGCACCCGGCCGCGCATCTGGGCCCTGATCGGCCAGTCCATCCTGGTCAACCTGATTACCACCCTGACCGCCGTCCTGGCCGTAACGGGCGTCGGCCTGCTCTTCGCCGGCATGTTCTACACGACGTTCAACAGCGATGGGTCCGGAAACAGCCTGGTGCTGCTGGTGCTGTTGGGCTTCCTGCTGATGGTTGGCGGCGTCATCGCCGCGGCCTTCCTGGGGGTGCGACTGTCGGTGGCCGGGGCCGCCCTCATCCTGGAGAACGTGAGCGTGTGGGAGGGCATCCGCCGCTCCTGGCAGTTGACCCGCGGCAGCTTCTGGCGGGTGCTGGGAACGCTGCTGCTGTCGGCGATGCTGGTCAGCGCGGTCTCCGCTCTCATCGGCTTCCCGCTGGGGATGGTCACCGGTGTTGGCGGCGTGCTGGCCGGCGGCACGGTCATTGTTGCGTTGGATGTGCTGGTTACGTTTGCGACCTTCCTGGTCAGCGCGGTGATCATGCCGTTCTCCGCGGCCGTCGTCGCCCTGATCTACATCGACCTGCGCATGCGCCGCGAGGGCCTGGACGTGGAGCTGCGCCGTTCCGCCAACGTGTGAGCCGGACCGGCTGAGAATGATGACCACAGTGCTCCCGGTGCCGCTCCTTGACGCCGCCCGCATCGTGCACGCGGGGGGACGCAGGGGTGTGCCCGGGGACGTCCCTGCCACGCCCGACGCCGACCAGGCCCGTCGCGCCGCCGAGGAGGAACTGGCCAAGCCCGCCTACCACCACGCGGCGAGCGTGTGGCAGCGGATATGGCAGTGGCTGAGCCAGCACCTGGACCCGCGCGACGCCGTCCCCGGGGCGCCTGCCTGGCTGTCCACTCTGCTGGTCTTCGTGCTGGTGGCGGCCCTGCTGGTGGCCCTGGTGGCACTGATCACCCGGGTCACCTGGGCCCGACGCGCCACTCGGCCCGATGCGCCACTATTCGAGGACGACCGCGATGCCGCGGCCCTGACCCGTGCCGCCGACGCTGCCGCCGTGCGGGGCGACTGGGCGACCGCCGTCGTCGAACGCTTCCGAGCGGTGGTGCGCTCCCTGGATGAGCGCGGTGCCATCGAGGACTACCCTGGCATGACCGCGCATGAGGCGGCGAGGCTGGCCGCCCGGCCCCTGGGGGAACTCGCCGCTCAGATGAATCAGGCGGCCGGCTTGTTCGACGCCGTGCGCTACGGGCGCGTCGAGCCCACCCCCACCCAGGACACCTGGATGCGGGAGTTCGCCGAGCGGGTGACCCGTGCTCCCCTGGCCCTGGAGGCTCCAGCGGGGCAGGTGCACGCATGAGCACGCCCCGGACCACTACGACGCCCCCCGGTGACGCCCCGAAGGTCGCCGACCTCGGCGACCAGGTCGTCGGAGCGCGCCCCGGTGAACGGCTGCGCCGCTGGCGTCCCTTCCTGGCCGCCGGCGCGCTGGTACTGCTCGTCGCCCTGGCCACCTGGTGGGCCACTCCCCAGACCTCTAAGGTCCCCTACGCCATTGACAACCCCCATGACGACGGCGCCCAGGCGCTGGCCCAACTGCTGCGCGATGAGGGCGTGGACGTCACCAGCGTGAACACTGGGGACGCCGCCGTGTCCGCCGCCGCGGACGGCGCCACCGTCGTGGTACTGAACGTGGGCGAAATGAGTTACTTCGACCGCGAGCAGCTGGCCTGGGTGGGGCAGGACGTGGTGGTTCTGGGGTCCCTGTATCAGGACTTCGGTGAGCTGAGCGACATGCTCCCCACCGGCACCAGCGCGGACGACTCCCTGCAGCCGGAGTGCACGGACCCGGATGCCGTCGCCGCCCGGTCCCTGGCGGGCTCGGCCGGCTCCGTCGCGCTGAACGACGTCGTCGGCGCGGTCGGCTGCTTCCCGGTGGATGCGGCAGACGAGGACGCATACGCGTACGCCACCGCCCCGCTGGACGGGGGCGGCACGTTGCGGGTGATCGCCGACCCGCGCATCGTCACTAATTCCAAGCTCACTACCGCCGGCAACGCCGCCCTGGCCATCCGCGCCCTGGGGCACAACCCGAAGCTGGTCTGGTTCGACGCCTCGCAGGCGGGCGTCGCAGTCAGAGTGTGGGACAGTCCGTCGCTGCCGCCGTGGCTGCCGGTGATGCTGTTCCTCGGCAGCGTGGTCGTGGTGGCGTTAGCGGTCGTGCGCGGGCGCCGCTTCGGCCGGCTCGTGCCCGAGGACCTGCCGGTGCTGGTGCAGGCCACGGAGACGGCCATCGGCCGTGGGCGCCTGTACCGCCGCGCCGGGGACCGTGAGCGCGCCGCCCAGGCGCTGCGGGCGGGCACGGCCCTGCGGCTCGGCCGGTCCCTGGGACTGTCCCCGGCCGCCTCCCGCAGCGAATTGCTGCATGCGGCCGCAGGCGCCTGCGGCCGACCCGTCGCCGAAATAGACCAGGCCCTGTACGGGCCGACCCCCGCGGACGACCAGGCCCTGGCAGATCTGGCCGTGCGTTTGGAACAACTCGAGAGCGAGGTCCACCCACGATGACCACTGCCCCCAACCCGCAGGACGCCCCGTCCCGCCCGGACGATCAGCACGAAGTGCCCTCTGCCGCAGTGTCGGCCGACGGCGCCCCCGGCCACGGCAGCGACCCGCGCGCCCGGCTGGTGGCCGTGCGCACGGAGGTCGCTAAGGCGGTGGTGGGCCAGGACCCGGCCGTCACCGGCCTGGTGATCGCCATGCTCGCCGGCGGGCACGTGCTCCTGGAGGGCGTGCCCGGGGTCGCCAAGACGCTGCTGGTGCGCACGCTGGCTGCCGCCCTGGACGTGGACACCAAGCGACTGCAGTTCACCCCCGACCTGATGCCCGGGGACGTGACCGGCTCGCTGATCTACGACGCTCGCACCGCCGAGTTCTCCTTCCGGCAGGGCCCGGTGTTCACCAACCTGCTGCTGGCCGACGAGATCAACCGCACCCCGCCCAAGACGCAGGCCGCCCTGCTGGAGGCCATGGAGGAGCACCAGGTGTCCGTGGACGGCGCCCCGCGCGCCCTGCCGGAGCCGTTCATGGTGGTGGCCACCCAGAACCCGGTCGAGTACGAGGGCACCTACCCACTGCCGGAGGCACAGCTGGACCGCTTCCTGCTCAAGCTCATCCTGCCGCTGCCCGAACGCGGCGAGGAGATCGAGGTGCTCACCCGCCACTCCACCGGCTTCAACCCCCGTGACCTGCCGGCGGCCGGCGTCCGCGCCGTCGCCACCCCCGCCGACCTGGCGGTCGCCCGCGAGCAGGTGCGCACGGTGGACGCCTCCCCGGAGGTGCTGGCCTACATCGTGGACCTGGTGCGGTCCACCCGCACCTCCCCTTCGGTATCGCTGGGCGTGTCCCCGCGCGGGGCGACGGCGCTACTGGCCACCGCGAAGGCCTGGGCCTGGTTGTCGGGCCGCGGCTTCGTCACGCCCGACGACGTCAAGGCGCTCGCCCTGCCGACCCTGCGCCACCGCATCCAGCTGCGGGCCGAGGCGGAGTTGGAGGGGGTGTCCACCGAGTCGGTCATCAATGGTGCGCTGCGCTCGGTGCCGGTGCCCCGCTAGCCGGCCGGGCCGGCAGCCCCCGGCGCTCCCCGCGTCGGCCGCACCCGCCGCCAAGCGGGGCTGGCCCCACATACCCGACAACCCACCGCCGAGAGGAGGCCCCATGTACCTGACCATGCGCACCGTCTGGCTGCTGGCCGCCGGCGCCGTGCCGGTGCTGCTGGTGCCCCGCCCGGGCACCGTACTGGCGTGGACGGCCCTTACGACACTGCTGGTGGCCGCCGACGTGACGGCGGCCCCCTCACCCCGGGGCCTGCGCGCCGCCCGGGCGGTGGCCCGGTCCGTGCGCCTGGGGGAGACCACCGCGGACACCCTGACCCTGACCAACACCACCGGCCGGACCATGCGGCTGCAGGTGCGCGACGCCTGGCCGCCGTCGGCGGGCGCCTCCGGGCAACGGCAGGCGCTGACGATTCCTGCCGGGCGACGGCGGCGCCTGCGCACCTCCTTGACGCCCACACGTCGCGGCGACCGCAACGCCGACCTGGTCACGGTGCGGGTGCGCGGTCCACTGGGATTGGCGGGCAGACAGGCCTCGCTGTCGGCCCCGGCCCGGCTGCGCGTGCTGCCGCGCTTCGCCTCCCGCCGCCACCTGCCCAGCCGGCTCGCACGCCTGCGGGAGATGGACGGACGCAGTGCCGTCATGGTGCACGGGGCCGGCACCGAGTTCGACTCCCTGCGCGAGTACGTGATCGGAGACGACGTGCGCTCCATCGACTGGCGCTCCACGGCCCGCCGCGGGGAGGTGGTGATACGCACCTGGCGTCCCGAGCGGGACCGGCGGGTGCTGATCGTGGTTGACACCGGGCGGATGGCGGCGGCGCGGCTCGATGACGCCCCGCGGCTGGACGCCCAGATCGAGGCGATGTTGCTGATGGCGGCCCTGGCCTCGCGGGCGGGCGACCGGGTGGATGCCGTCGCCGTCGACGTGGAGACCCGGGCGCAGGTGCGCGGCGTGTCCGGCCCCGCCCTGCTGGGGGCCCTGGCGGACGCCTTCGCGCCGCTGGACGCCGCACTGGTGGAGACGGATTGGACGCTGGTGGCCGGGATGGTGGAGGCGTCCCTGTCGCAGCACGCCTTCGTGGTGGTGCTCACCGGACTGGACGGGTCGGGTACGAATGCGGCCATGCTGCGGGCATTGGCGAATATGGCCCGCAAGCACACGGTGGCGGTGGCCTCGGCCACCGACCCGGGCCTGGAGCGCCTGCGCTCCCGGCGCGACGACGCCGGGACCGTCTACACGGCGGCCGCGGCCGAGCGCGACCTGGTAGAGCTGAATGCGCTGCGCGGGCGACTGCGCCGCGCTGGCGTGGAGGTGGTTGAGGCCCCACCGGCCGGGCTGGCCCCCGCCCTGGCGGACACCTACCTGGCCCTCAAGGCCGCGGGGAGGCTGTGATGCGTATGTGGGTTCGGACCACTGCCGGCTCAGCCGACCTCCAACTGGACGGCGCCTGCCTCGTCGGCGTCGAGGTCGCCGGTGTGTCCGGCGAGCACGGCGCGGCGTCCCAGCAGCAGCGTGTACGCCCAGAACACCGCCAGCGCCAACAGCCCGATCAGCCCCTTCAGGATCCAGGGCAGCGAGGCCGGGGTCACGAAGGCCTCGATGAACCCGGCCACCGCCAGCGCCGCCGTCAAGCCGACCGCCACGGTGATCAGGGCGCGGCCCTCGGCGGCCAGTGCCGCACCCCGCGACCTGCCGCCGGGGTCGAGCATGGTCCAGAACAGTTTCAGGCCGGCGGCCCCGGCCACGAACACGCAGGTCAGCTCCAGCAGCCCGTGCGGGGTGATCAGGGCGAAGAACTGTGCGAGCAGGTCGTGATCGGCCATGACGGCTCCCGCCTGCCCCAGGTTGACGGCATTGGCCAGCAGTATGTAGGCGGGCAGCAGCCCGGTGATGCCGCCGGCCACGCACAGTGCGGCGACGCGGGCGTTATTCGTCCACACCTGGCCGGCGAACTCGCTGGCGGCGTAGTTGGAGTAGTAGTCCTCGAAGGACTCGTGGGCGTAGGTGTCCAAATTGCTCTGGGGCCCCAGAGCGCTCATGGCCTCCGGGGTGCGCAGCGTCCACACGCCCACGACCACGGCGATCGCCACCTCCAACACCGTCACCGCCAGCGTCCACCAGCGCAGCCGGTACAGGGCCGCCGGAACGCTAGTACCCCAGAAGCGGCGCAGATCGCTGGCCCGGGCTTCACGCGTGCCGGTAATGCGGCCCCGCGCCGCCGCGATGCGGGTGGACAGCTGCGCCAGCAGCGCCGGGTCGGGTGCGCCGGTGCGGATGCGCGAGAAGTGGCCGGCCGTGGCCCGGTACAGGGTCACCAACTCGTCCGCCTCGGCGCCGGTCAGGCGGCGGCGCGAGGTGAGCTGGTCCAGGCGGTCCCACTGATCGCGGTGTGCGGCAACATAGGCGTCAATGTCCACGAGGGGAGTGTGTCATGGTGAGTGGGGACGTCGCCTCATCCGAGCGGATGATGACGCCGGAGCTGATGGTGACCGGGGAGGCCATCGCCCTGGAGGTGCTGCCGGCCTCACCCGGCTCCCGGATCCTGTCCGGGATCATCGACTATGCGCTGTATGGCGCGGGCCTGCTGATCACCCTGGTCACGGCGTCCACGGTGGGCGGGCGGATCTTCCCCCAGGCCTCGGAGGCGTTGGTGGCGGCACTGCTGTCCCTGACGCTGCTGGGGTGGCTGGTGGTGGTGCCGCTGACGGTGGAGGTGCTCACCCGGGGGCGTTCAGCGGGCCGCATGGTGACCGGCTCCCGGATTGTGCGCGACGACGGCGGCGCGGTCCGGCTGCGCCACAGCCTGGTACGGGCACTGGTGGGGGTCGTGGAGATCTGGGGGACGGCGGGCATTCCCGCCGTGTCCGCCTGCGTGGTGACGCGGAGGGGCAAACGCCTGGGCGACCTGTTGGCGGGCACCTACGCGGTGCGTGTCCGCAACGGCGCCGCCGACGCCCCGCCAATACTGATGCCGCCGGAGCTGGCCGAGTGGGCCGCGGATGCCGACCTGCGCGCCCTACCCGGGCACCTGGCCCTGGCGGCGCGCACCTTCCTGCAGCGGGCCTCTTCCATGCAGCCACAGGCCCGGGCGCGCCTGGCCCTGCAGTTGGCTGCGCAGGCCGAGCCCTATGTGGCGCCGCCGCCTCCGCCGAACACCCACCCGGAGCGGTTCCTGGCGGCGATCCTGGCGGCCCGGCGCGACCGCGAGTTCATGTTGGAGATTCGGGACCGGCGCCTGGAGGACCAGGCGCGCGCCGCCCTGCAGACGCCACCGCACGAGGTGATGGCACCCACGGCGACACCGCGGCATTGACCCCGGGCGCCGTGCGCGGGTGTGGAGCGGGTCAGTCGTCCGTCTTCTCGCCGCGCAGCACGCGCAGATGACCGCGGCGGGCGATCTCGCCGTCGCCCAGACCGGTCAGGTGGTCGGGCAGCGGCTCGGTCAGGGAGGCGGG
>NZ_QMIN01000049.1:58654-96820 GCF_003287795.1 Actinomyces sp. Z5 | reverse complement strand
GGGGCGGCCGGCGTGCTCGGCGGGCCGGGGTCGGGGCTGCGGCGTCCGCGAGGCCTCGCGGACGGCGTCGGCCAGGGCGGTCAGGTCGTCCTCCGACGGCGGGGCCGGCTGGAAGTCGGTGGCGAGTCGGATTACCTGCCAGCCGCGCGGCGCCGTGAAGGACTCGACGTGCTTCTCACACAGGTCGTAGGCCTCGGGCTGGGCCTCGGTGGCCAGCGGGCCGAGCACGATCGTGGAGTCGGCGTACACGCTGGTCAAGGTGGCGACCGCCGGGTTCTCACACCCGGGTCTGCGGCAGTGTCGGACTCTTCTCACGCCCGCAGGCTACCGCCGGGCGGCCGCCTTCCGTGGGAGCCGCGGCGCGGGCCGGTTCACAGATCCGGGTCGATCTCCTCCGGACGGCGGCCGAGCATGAGGGCCACCTGCTCCACCACCACACGCCGTACGAGCTCGACCAGTTCGGCGTCGTCGCCGGCCCGAGAGGTGATCGGACGCCGATACAGGACGATGCGTGCGGGCAGGCCGGCGCGCGGCTCGGCTGCGAAGCCGCGCCCGAGGACGACGCCGTGCTCCCACGGTGCCGGGTCAGAGGGGGGAACCTCCTCAACCGCGAACTGCATCTGGGTGATCTCCGGGTGACGCCGGGCCAGATCGTCGGCGGCGGCGATGACCATGGCGTCGAAACGCTCGGCTCGGGTACGCCAGGCGGGCAGGTTGGGCGGCAGCAGCGGCCCGCGCAGTCCGCGCCCGTGCCGGTCGCGCCGGTGCGGGGAGGCGGGGATGCGCGCCGGGGGCAGATGGGAAGGCCGAGGCACGCTCCCACCCTAGACGATTCCCCCAACCGCAACGCCTCCGCCCCGCGTACGGCTGCTGCGTACGCGGGGCGGAGCGGAGGGGCGACGGGCCAGGCGGGTCAGTCGTCGGTGGTGACGCGCGCGTTCAGGCGGATGACCCCGTAGGTCCAGCCGCGCCGGTGGTAGACGGCGCAGGGCTGCATGGTGGACTTCTCAATGAACAGGTAGAACGGGTGGCCGACCAGCTCCATCTGGTACAGCGCCTCGTCCACCGTCATCGGTACCGCCTCGTGGAGCTTCTGACGCACCACCACCGGGGAGTCGCCCAGCTGGGATTCCACGGCCACGCCCGGCTCGGTGGGCGCGGAGGGGGAGTCTTCAATGGGCAGGTCGTTCGTCTCCGGGACTTCGGGCTCCTCGGCGGCGGCCTGCGGTGTCGGCTCGGGCACCTCAACGATGTGGCGGCGGTGGTTCTTCTTGCGGTCCCGTGCCCGGCGCAGGCGCTCGGTGAGCTTCCCCATGGCGATGTCGAAGGCGGCGAAGCGGTCGGAGGAGCTGGCCTCGGCCCGGATCACCGGGCCCTTGGAGATGACGGTGATCTCCGCGCGCTCGGCGGTGTCCGCCTGACGCGGGTTGCGCTCGTGGGTGATCTCGACCTCGACACGTTGGACGCGCGGGTCGAACTGCGCGACCTTGGCGGCCTTCTCCTCGACGTAGTCCCGCAGCCGGGAGCTGATCTCCGCGTTGCGGCCGACGACGGTGATGTCCATGGTGGAACCTCTTTCTGAGTCCAGGTGATCCTTGTGAGGGGATCGGGCTAGGGAAAGCACCCGCCGCACCTCGCGGCGAGCTTCGGAGTGGTCAGCCACCTCCTCCTTTGCTGCCGGCGGACCGCCGGGGCGGAGCCATCCTTGGCCTCCGCGCTGCCATGTGCGTTACGACACATAACTTACACCATTTCCGTGGGCCGCAGGTTCACCCCGTCACCGGGGACGACTACGGGTCGGCTACGGGCCGGTGGGGGCGCGGCGGCCACCACCAGAGCGCCGCCGAGGACCGCTCCCGCCCCCGTAAGCGCCCGAGCACAGGCGCCCAGGGTCGCCCCCGTGGTCACCACGTCGTCGACCAGCACCACCGCCATGCCGCGCACCGGCGCCACCAGCCGCGGCGGCACCGCCCGGTTGGCGCGCCGCTGGGCGGCCGAGCGCCCCGTCTGGTGCGCGCCGCCCGCCCGTGTCCGGCGCCGCAGCACATCCGCGCTCGCCACCGTCACCGGGCCGGGGCCACTCGGCCCGGACGCCTCGGTCCGGACCGCCTCCGGCCAGCCGACGGCCAGCCCCCGGGCCACGGCGTCGGCGAAGTCCGCCGCCACCAGGCGGCCGCGCAGCCGGCGCCCCAGGCCCGAGGGCGCCGGAATCACCAGCAGGCACCCGCTGGCCGCGGCCGCCGTCACCGCGTCGGGGAGCAGGTGGGCGGCCAGCCAGCTGCCCGCCCGCTCGCCCGCCGCGGCCATGACCGGGCCCAGATCCTCGCGCGCCCCGTTCTTCCAGCCCAGCACCAGGGGGCGCACCGGCCCGGTATAGGCGGACAGTGCCCACACCGTCACCCCTCCGGCGGCGTCGACGTGCTCCACCCGGTGCGGCGGCGCCGCCAGCAGCGCCGCGCAGTCCGCGCACAGGGGCGTGTCCCAGCGTCCGCAGCCGGCGCAGCTGACCGGCAGGCCCACACGCAGCGCGTCGGCGAGCACCCCGAGGAACCGGGAAGACAAACGAGCCATGTCCGCCAGTGTGCGCCCGCCCGGCCCTGTCGCCCAGGTCGATGAACGGGTTATCCACAGCGCGGCGGGGCGGGCGGTCGCGAAGCCGGCCTGTGGACGCCGACGGCGGAACACGGAGGGCGGTTCGGGGCTGCCCGACGGTCTATGCGGTCAGCGATAGTGGGCCATGCGCCGGGGCGCCGGCGGCCCGATGGCATACCATGGCCGCGTCTGTGCTCGGTTAACCGGGCATGAGGCCCGTCGGGCCGGGCAAGCAGTCGCGGCGGGAGTCCACCACCTACCAGGGGAGAAAGCAGCGTGTCGATCGTCGACCGGATCCTTCGCATCGGTGAGGGGCGCACCCTCAAGAAGCTCGATGCCCTCGCCACCCAGGTTGAGTCGCTCGCGGAGGACTACAAGGACTTCACCGACGCCGAGCTGCGCGAGCAGACCGCGGACTTCAAGCAGCGCTACGCCGACGGGGAGACCCTTGACGAGCTGCTGCCCGAGGCCTTCGCCACCGTGGTGGAGGCGGCCGACCGCGTGCTGGGCCAGCGTCCCTACCACGTGCAGATCATGGGCGGTGCCGCCCTGCACCAGGGCAACATCGCCGAGATGAAGACCGGTGAGGGCAAGACCCTGGTGGCCACCATGCCCTCCTACCTGCGGGCCCTGACCGGCAAGGGCGTCCACGTGGTTACCGTCAACGACTACCTGGCGGAGTACCAGTCCGACCTGATGGGGCGCATCCACCGCTTCCTGGGGCTGAGCACCGGCTGCGTGCTGGCCACCCAGCGTCCCGCCGAGCGGCGCAAGCAGTACGCCTGCGACATCACCTACGGCACCAACAACGAGTTCGGCTTCGACTACCTGCGCGACAACATGGCCCAGCGTCCCGAGGACCTGGTCCAGCGCGGGCACGCCTTCGTGATCGTCGACGAGGTCGACTCCATCCTGATTGACGAGGCCCGCACCCCGCTGATCATCTCCGGCCCCGCCACCGGGGACGTCAACAAGTGGTACAAGGAGTTCGCCAAGATCGCCGGGCGGCTGCGCGCCGGCCGCGACTACGAGGTCGACGAGAAGAAACGCACCATCGGCGTCCTCGCCCCCGGCATTGAGCGGGTGGAGGACTACCTGGGCATCGAAAACCTTTACGAGTCCGAGAACACCCCCCTGATCGGCTTCCTGAACAACGCCATCAAGGCCAAGGAACTGTTCCACCTGGACAAGGACTACATCGTGCGCGACGGCGAGGTCCTCATCGTCGACGAGCACACCGGCCGCGTCCTCCCCGGACGCCGCTACAACGAGGGCATGCATCAGGCCATCGAGGCCAAGGAGCGGGTGGACATCAAGGCCGAGAACCAGACCCTGGCCACCATCACCCTGCAGAACTACTTCCGCCTGTACCCGGAGGGCTCGCGCGCCGGCATGACCGGCACCGCCGAGACCGAGGCCGCCGAGTTCGCCGGCACCTACGGCATCGGCGTGGTGCCCATCCCCACCAACAAACCGATGATCCGCGTGGACCAGCCCGACCTGGTCTACACCAACGTGGCCGCGAAGCTGGCGGCCGTCGTCGACGACATCGCCGAACGCCACGAGCTCGGCCAGCCGATTCTGGTGGGCACCACCAGCGTGGAGAAGTCCGAGCAGCTCTCCCAACTGCTGGATGAGCGCGGCATCCCCCACCAGGTTCTCAACGCCAAGCAGCACGCCCGCGAGGCCGCCGTCGTCGCCCTGGCCGGGCGCAAGGGCGCGGTCACGGTGGCCACCAACATGGCCGGCCGCGGCACCGACATCATGCTCGGTGGCAACGCGGAGTACATCGCCGTGTCCGCCCTGAAGGAGGCGGGCCTGGATCCCGAGGAGAACGCCGAGGAGTACGAGCGGGCCTGGCCCAAGGCGCTCGCCGCGGCGCAGGAGTCCTGCGCCGCGGAGCACGATGAGGTGGTCGAACTCGGTGGCCTGTACGTGCTGGGCACCGAACGGCACGAGTCCCGCCGCATCGACAACCAGCTGCGCGGCCGCTCCGGACGCCAGGGAGACCCGGGCGAGTCCCGCTTCTACCTGTCGATGGAGGACGACCTGATGCGCATGTTCGCCTCCGGCGCCGCCCAGCGCATCATGAACTCCGGCGCCTACCCCGACGACGTGCCCATCGAGTCGAAGATGGTCACCCGCGCCATCGCCTCCGCCCAGCGGCAGGTCGAGGCGCGCAACTACGAGATCCGCAAGAACGTCCTGAAGTACGACGACGTCATGACCGAGCAGCGCGAGAAGGTCTACTCCGAGCGTCGTCGCGTCCTGGACGGTGAGGACCTGGAGCCGCAACTGGAGAACTACCGCGCCCAGACCATCGGCACCATCGTGGCCTCCCGCACGCAGGAGGGCCGCCCCGACGAGTGGGATCTGGACGCCCTGTGGGACGACCTCGCCCACGTCTACCCGGTCAGCGTCACCCAGGAGGACCTGATCGAGGAGGTCGGCGGCCGCGACCTGCTGTCCGCCGAGCGGCTGACCGCCGAACTCACTGATGACGCCGCCGTCGCCTACGAGGACGCCGAAAAGCGTCTGGATGACAACTCCATCGCCCGCGCCCAGCTGGGCGAGGAGCCCATGCGCACCCTGGAACGGCGGGTGCTGCTCGCCGTCGTCGACAAGCGTTGGCGCGAGCACCTGTATGAGATGGACTACCTCAAGGAGGGCATCGGCCTGCGCGCCATGGCCCAGCGCGACCCGCTGGTGGAGTACGCCAACGAGGGCGCGCACATGTTCAAGGCCATGATGGAGGGCATCCGCGAGGAGACGGTCGAGCAGGTCTTCGCCAACGCCGCCCGCTTCGACGCCGCGGCCGCCCGTGCCGCCGCCGAGCAGGAGGCGCAGGACGCGGAACAGGAGTCCGCCGCCGGCGGCACCAAGGCCGGCACCCGCAGGCGGGGGAGCACCGGCAAGCGGGTCCAGGCCGGCTCCGTGCTGGGCACCACCGGCCAGGAGCCCATGAACCAGCGCATTACCTACACCGCGCCCAACGAGGACGGCACCGCCACGGCCGCCCCCGCCCGATCCGCCCAGGGGCGAGTGGCTGCGAAGCCCGTACGCACCGCTGATGCGGGCGTGACCGGCGCAGGCGCCGCTGCCGGCGCGAGCCAAGCGGCCACGGCGCCGGCGGGCAACCGCAAGCAGCGGCGGGCGGCCGCCAAGAAGCGGCGCAAGTAGCTCGGGCGATTTCAGGCGATCTCCAGAGCGGCCAGTAGCCAGCGGCCCCGGAAGGCCTCCAGCCGGGCCGCCGCCGCGCGTACGCGGGAACCGTCGTCGAGCAGGATCGTCACCTCACAGGTGCCGTGTTCGGGGCGCTGGGCGTGCACGGAGCGGGGGCGCATGCGCGTGGGCGCCCGCCCCAGCAGTCTGCGGGCCAGGCCCGCCCGGCGGGCAAGGGCCGCGAACAACTCCGGCGTGGTCCAGCGGGCGAGGTGATCGGCGCTGCGGTGACCGGACAGCACCTCCGCGGCGGCGGTCACGACGACGGCCGCGAAGCGCGCCGGGTCCGGCATGGGGGCGTCGGCGCCCGGGGTGCTCGGGCCGGTGGCGGTGCCGGATGCGAGCGCCGCCGTAGTGGGCACGATCTCCGGTCCGGCGGCGCGCCGGTTGCGCTCTTTCAGGGCGGGGCGGAAGGACATCCGATCCCAGCCGCGAGGCTGCTCGGCGCCGTCCGGGCCGGTCTCGCGCGTCACCGTGCTGCCGGACGCGGTGGCGGGCAGGCGCCGCACCTGGAGCGGGCGTGGCTGCGGCGTCGTCTCGGAGCGTCGTCTCGGGTGTGCGGGCTGCCGCTTCGGCACGCGGCTTGATTCCGATGCTGTTACCGGCCCGGTGCGGGGCGCGGTCGCGGGTGCGGCTAGGACTGACATGGTGGTTCTCCTGGGGCGGGGCGGTGTCGGTGAACGCGGAGGCGCTGCGGGGCGCTCACGAGTCGGATGGGTCGGTGAGAGCGGGAACGGTCAGGAGCGTTCCGGGGTGAATGAGCCCGGGGTCGGTGCCGATCGTTTCGACGTTGGCCTGATACAGATGGGGCCAGGCGGCGGCGATGTCGGCGGTGGCGGCCTCGGGACCGAGCAGACTGGCGGTGATTGACCACAGGGACTCGCCGACGGCGACGCGGTGCGAGGCGGCGACCGTGGGCTCGCCGATTGTGGTGGGGGAGCCTCCCGCGACGGCTCCGGCCGAGTGACTCCTGGTGGTAAGCGGGTCGGTCAACTGCGCGCCCGGGTTGTCGGCATCGGGCAGCAGGGGGACGTGCGCCGTGGCCTCTGCGGTGGGCGTGGGCACGGCCGGCGCAGTGGCGGCCGGAGATGCGAGGGCTTCCGGTTCGATGGCCTCCGGCGTGCCGGGCTGCGCCGGGGCATTCACGGTGGGCTGCCAGCCCAGGTCATCGGTGTCCGGTGCGGAGTCGGTGGCGGCCAGCGCCGGGCTCGTGGTGATGCCGACGACGAGAACACCACCGGCGATCCGCCGCACCAGGGGAGCACCCCAGCGGCGCAGTAGCCGGACCGCCGCCCCGGCGTCGTGGTTCCGGAAGCCGGCGAGGGTGCCCGCACGGGTGGAGCGGCGCAATACGACGAGGGCGACGACGACGGACACCAGATGCCACAGTGCGCCCACCGCGCCGGCGCCGCAGGCCAGCGCGGTGATCGCTGCGGACAGTTGGCTGGCGCCCCACCAGGCGGGCGGCAGCGCCAGCAGGCTGCGGACACTTTGAGCTGCTGTGCCGAGCAGCACCGGCATGGCCGCGGCGCAGGCCAAACCGAGGCAGGCCAGACGGGCGCTGCCGAGTGCGGCGCGTCGGCGGGCCACCGGATCGGGAGTGAGTATCCACGTTGATGCACTCATGTGTCATCCCATCGCCGTTGATCATGTTTGATGATGTTAGATCATCGTCGATGGGTGCAGGTGTGTCAAGCGGGTCTCAGGTATGCGTTGAATCCGGGTGTGTGCGTCCGATTTGGACCGGCTTGACGAAGAAGTCTCGATCAGGCGCGGTGGCGGCCCGAGCGGCGGCGCGCGGAGCCGTCTGGCGCGGACCGCGCCAAGGGGGCCTGGGGATCCACGGCCGCGATCGCGGAGCGGGCAGCGACGGTACCCGGGGCGGCAACGGGACCCTCCTCCGGCGGTGGCGGCGGTGCGGGCGTGGGGGCGCCCACGGCGGGACTGCTCACCGCGCCCGTCGGCCCGGCGCTTGGCGCCGCGGCAACGCGCTCGCTCGTGGCTTTCGGCCGTCGCTGGGTGTGCAGCCGGGAAGTCAGACGGCGTAGCCGAACGCCACGGCCGGTATGCCCCGCCCGGGCCGAGGCACCCGAGCGCGGGTCTACGCGATCAACCAGTTCGGCCAGTGCCCGTCCCAATGGTGAGCCAGGTGCGGCCTCGAGCACGCTGCGTCCCTCCATCAGACAGCGGTCAGCCGTCTGCGCATCGTCGGGCAGCACGACGACGTCCTCCAGATCGCCGAAGCGCGCCAGCGCCTCCCGCACCGCTCGCTGCGGAGACGGCCCCGCGGCGGAGGCGCGCACGCGGTTGACTACCACCTCGACGCGCCCGTTCGGCCGCAGGTCGCCGTCCAAGTCATCCATGAGCTGCAGCAGTCGGCGCACCCCGATCGGATCGCCGGCGCCCACGATCACCACGACGTCCGCGCTGCGCAGCAGATCCGCCGTCACGGCGCCGCGCCCCGGCTCCAGGGTGAAGTCGTCCACGGCGTCGTCGATCTGGCCTCCGGCGACATCCACCACCGTCCAGGCGGCCGCCCGCCGGCAGTGCGCCCACACCTCCGGCATCGCCGCGGGCGGCAGCTCTCGCCAGCGGCCGGGTCGCCCCAGCCCGGTCAACAGCCGACGGCCCCCGCTGACCGGTATGAGTATGCGGTCCAGGGTCTCTGCGTCCAGGCGGCCGCGCGAGGCCAGCCGCGCCGCCGTCGCCAGCGCGGAGGAGTCCTCGGGCAGCCCGAGCAGCTGGGTCAGACTGGGCGCCTCGATGTCGGCGTCAACCAGGATGGTGTCGCCGGCGAGTCCGCTGGCCAGGGCCGCGGCCACGGTGGTGCGCCCCGGCGCGCCGTGCGGGCCCCACACCACCACCAGCCCGCCGAGCTCGGCGTCCCCGGCGACAGTGGCCCTGGCGTGAGCAGTCGCGGGCGCACCGGCCGGACTCACGGCCTCCGGCTGCGGCGAGAAGCTCGGCGGCAGTGCGGGCGTGGGTGCCGCGTCGAATTCCTCCCACAGGTCGGCCGCGGCCACCGCCCCCGCAGGCGGGGCCGAGGCTGTCGTGGTAGACGCTGCCGCCGCGGCCGGGGTCGCGGTCGTGGGGGCGTCCGGACGCGGGCCCGGCGAGGAGGTGTGGCCGCGGGCGATCAGTTGCAGGCGGGCGCACACCGCGGCGGCAGGGGCGGCGGTGGACTCCACCGGCCAGCCGGCGCTCTCCCAGCGCTCGCGGTCGCCGTTCGGTGCCAGCAGCAGGCCGGTTACTCCGGCCCGGTTCAATCGGTCCAGCACACTGCGGTCGAGTTCGTCAAAGTCCGTGCCGACGACGGCGAGTGTTCCCAGCCCAGCCAGGGCGGCGCCGAGCAGCTCGGCCGTGTCCGCACAGCGGCGCACCACCCGCATGCCCGAGCCCGGCGTGTCGATGGCGCGCAGGATGTCGGCGTCGTCGCCCAGCGCCAACAGGACGCCGCGCGGCCCCGGGGGTGTCATCCCGTCTTGGCTCGCGGCCGCCATCACTGCCCCTGGCCGGTGGGCACGAGTACGAGGGGTCCATTGGCCCCGACGGCGGTGAGCACGTCGGCGACCGCGTCCTGGGGGACGAGTACCTCCACCTGCACGCTGGTGCCGCCGATGATGGAGGCGCCGGCCTCCCCGACGGAGGAGATCGTCAGCCCCCGGGCCACGACCTCGGCGGCACCGGCCTCCTGCCCGGCGACCGGGGCGGTGGGAAGGGCCCACAGGTCAACGACGTCGCCGGCGCCGGTGCCCGTGGGCAGGCCGGAGGCGACGTCGAGTACCACGGAACGCAGGTCGACGTCTCCGGCGGCTCCGACCGCTCCGGACGGCAGCAGCTCTCCGGCCTGGAGCGAGCGGGTGGCGACGGCGTCCGCGGGCAGGTCCCCCGCGGTGACGTAGGCGGCGGTGCCGGGGTGGGAGTCGACCAGCGTGAGCACCCCGTCGGCGTTCAGGTCGGTGCCGGGGGCGACGTCCTGGGCGAGTACGTAGATCTGTTCGGTGTCCGCGGCGGCGTTGACGGCCCAGGTGCCCATGGCCACGGCCGCACCGATCAGCACCAGTCCGCCGGCGAGCCGCGGATCCTTCCAAGTGGGGCGGCGCAGGCGACCGGGCGCTGGGCGGCCGGGGCTGGTATTGGGGGCGTGGGGTGCGCTTCGCTGCGCTGAGCTCACGGGATCCTCCTCGATCATGAGCGTGACCTTTGGATGCTCTGAGAGCATCATTGGCTATCCACAAGTATGTTCAACTATGGCGCATACGGCAAGATGATGAGAGCATAGTGCCATGCCGGATAAGTTTCTGACCATCGCCGAAGTAGCCGAGCACCTCCAGCTGTCCGCCCAGGGGGTGCGTGCCCTGATCCAGTCCGGGGAGCTGCCCGCAATCCAGGTGGGGGCACGGCACCTGTGGCGGGTTCCGGAGAGTGCCTTCGACGAGTACGTGGAGCGGCAACTGGCCGCGACTCGTCAGATGGTGGCCTCCGGGAGCGCCAAGACACCCCGATCCGTGAACGCCTAGGCCACCGAGCGCCGAGCCCGGGCCAAGACAACGGCCCGGGCCAAGACAACGGCCCGGGCCAAGACAACGGCCCGGGCCAAGACAACGGCCCGGGTCGTGACGCCTGCGGTCGGATCGGTGCCGTTTCTGCTGCCGCCACTGCTTACCGGCTGCGGATCACATCGATCACCGCCAGCGCAATGGTGATCGCCCCGGGGGCGTGCCCGGACACCGGGTCGCGGGCGACGTCGATGTAGTCGGCCCCCACCCGGGCGAGTCGGCCCGTGACCTCCTGCGAAGCGCAGATCACGCGCACCCGCGTGCCCGCGCGGGCGAACTCCCGCAGCGCTCCCTGGAGGCTGGGGCGGTGGTGCCCATTGAGTGCCGGTGCGGGACCGGGCAGGGGCGAGGCCAGTGCGACCGCCTCGAGTGGCACGAGCGACTGGATCCCCTCGCCTTCATCCAGCAGCACGAAGGCGTCCTCCGCGCGCCGCACCACGCCGTCGACGGCGGCCCCGCCGCGCGTGCGCAGGTGCACGGTGCGGCCGACGGCGCCGCGCAGCCGGTCGGCCAGGTGCAGGGCGGCGATCTCCGCCTCCGCGAGGTCGGCGGCCTCGGCGGCGATATTGGTGCGCCGCTCGGCGTCGAAGCGGCTTTCCAGATCGGTCAGCAAGCTGTCCCAGTTCATACCGACAGCCCACCACATCGGCCCCGCCGCGCCAAGGGGACGTTAGTCGTAGCCCGCGCGTGCCGGTTGGGGCGGTGAACGCGTGCGGCGTTGGGGTGCGTGTGAGGGAGGCCCGGGTGGCGTGCGCGCAGTGGCAAGTGCGTGCCGGGACCGGTTTCGGGGCACACTTGCCCCATGCGCGTCTACCTGCCAGCCACCGCCGCCGACCTGTCCGCGGACTCGATCAGCCCCCGCACCGCCCACGCCGCCACGCCCGCGCTCGCCGCCGTGTTCCCCGAGGAGGACCAGGAGGGGCTGGAGGTCTCCGCCAGCCTGTGCGCCGCGGACTCCTCCGTAATGCTGCTGGCTGTGCCCGGCGCCGAGGCCCTGGCCGACCGGCGGGTGGTGATCGCCGCCGACGTCGAGGAGGAGCAGGTGCGGGAAGTGCCGGCGGGCGACGACGTGCTGCCGGGAACGGTTGAGTTGACCGCGCCAGTGGAGTGGGACGCCGTTGCGGCACTCCTCGTGGATGAGGCGGACGCCGAGCCCGATGTGCGCGCCGCCCGCACCGGTGACGAGGCCGCCTTCGAGCGCGCCGCCGACGCGGATCTGCTGTGGTACGACGTGTCCGAACGGAACGCACTCGCCGAGGAACTGGGTGCCGGCCGGCGACGTCTCCGCTGAGGCCACAGTGCCGCCCCCGAGGCCGCTGCATCGCACCCATGGCCCGGGGCGTCAACCCGCGGGCGTCGCCCGGCGTCCGGCTAGGAGGCGATCGTGCGCAGCGTGGAACCGGTCGGCGAGCGGGTGACCTCAATGCGGTCGGCCACCTGCCGACGCAGTTCCTCCACGTGGGACACGATCCCGACCGTGCGTCCACCGGCCTGAAGCCGCCCGAGTTCGGCGAGTACGGCCTGCAGCGTCTCGGGATCCAGTGAGCCGAAGCCCTCGTCGATGAACAAGGTATCCATCGACACCCCGCCGGACTCGGCCGTGACCACGTCCGCCAGGGCGAGGGCCAGCGACAGGGACACGTAGAACGTCTCCCCGCCGGACAGCGTCTTGGGATCGCGCACACCCGAGTCGGAGAACCGGTCCACCACACCAAGTCCCAGGCCCCGGTCCTTGCGGCGCGCAGAGCCGGCCTCGTCGGCGACCCGGACGAGCGCGTAGCGGCCCGCAGACATCTGGTCCAGCCTGTCGTTGGCGAAGGCGAGTACGTCGCTGAATCGCTCCAGCAGCACCCAGGTGGATAGCGGGGTCGCGGCGTCGTTGGAGCCGGTGGCCAGGGCGGCTACCTCCAGCAGGGCGGCGGAGTCCTCCATGGCGGTGGTGAGCGTATCGGCGGCGTCGGCGAGTCCGGCGGCCGCGTCCCGAACCCGGGCGAGGAACGCACGCGCCTGCTCCCGCGCCTGCAGCGCCGCCTCGTAGGCGGCATCGGCGGCGGCCAGCCGCTCCTGGGCACCGTCGACGTCGGCGATCTCCTCCCCCGTGAGGGAGG
Source organism: Actinomyces sp. Z5 (assembly GCF_003287795.1). Lineage (NCBI taxonomy): Bacteria > Bacillati > Actinomycetota > Actinomycetes > Actinomycetales > Actinomycetaceae > Actinomyces > Actinomyces sp. Z5. Next base: position 84,339 of record NZ_QMIN01000049.1, on the reverse strand, counting down.
CGATCGCCTCGTCCTCGGTCAGTGCCTGCCGGACCCGTTCGCGCCGCGCCGTCGCCTCGTTGACCTGTGCCTCCAGGGCCGCCAGATCGGGGCCGGGCAGGGTGGCCGTCGCGGCCTGCTCGGCGGACACGAACCCGGCCTGCGCCACGACGTCGGCCAGCTCGCCGCGTTCCTGAACGACGGTGCGGGCGGTGTCTCCGGCCGTGGTGAGCAGGCCGGCCAGCTCGGCGGCGGCGTCGGCGGCGCCGGCCAGGGAACGCATACGTGCGGCCACGGACTCGTGCTCTCCGCGGGCGTTGCGGCACCGTTCCCGATCCTGGGTGAGGGCGGCGGCCCCCGCCTCCAGGCGGGCACGGTCCTCCGCCAGGCGGCTGCGCCGCTGATCGAGGCCTTCGCGCAGCTGGTTGGTCACTTCGGTGAACTCCGCCAGCTCGGCCTCCAGCTGGGCCAGCGGCGCGGCGGTCCGCTCTGCGGCCTCGAGTTGGGCTGCGGCGGTCTCCAGGGACTGGGTGAGGTCGGCCACGGAGTCCTCGCCGGCCTGCGCCCGCGCGGCGGCCTGCTCGGTGACCAGGGCGTCGTGTTCCCGGGTGCGGGCGGCCAGGGCGGCATCCGCCTGCTGCTGCGCCGCCTCCGCATCCTCAACCTGGGTGCGAGAGACCGCGGACTCCCCGGGCGTGGCGGGAGAGGGGTGCTCGGTGGATCCGCACAGGGGACAGGGCCGCCCGTCGACGAGCTCGGTGGCCAGCGAGCCGGCGGTGGTGGTGATCCAGGCGCTGCGCCGCTGCGCAACCAGGCCCGCCGCGGTCAGCGCCTCGGCGGCGGCCTGCTGCACGGCGTCGCGGGCCGCGGCGATGCGAGGCTCCAGGGCCTCGGCCCGCTGGGCGGCCTGTAAACGCTCCCGGCAGGCGTCCCGCGTCACGCGCGCCTGCGCCAGCCCGGCCTGTGCCTCCCGGGCGGCGGTCAGGCGCTCGACCAGCTCGGCCTGCAGCCCGGGGCGCTGGGCCAACTGTGCGGCGGCGCGCTCCACCTCGGCCGCGGTGGCGGTCAGCCGCTCCTGTTCCGCCTGCGCCGCCTGCGCCCGGGCGGGCAGGCCCGCCTCCACCTCGACGACGGCGCTGAGCGCTCCGGCGCGCGTGCGCAGGCTCTGACCGCGCTCGGTGAGCGCCGCCGCGGCCGCAGTCACGGCCGCCAGGGCGGGCTCGACCTCGGGGGTGGGAACGGTCTGGTGCGCGTCGGAATCGGCCGTCGGCTCGGCCGCGGTGCCGGTGCCGACCGCCTCGGTCGAGAGCAGTGCAGCGAGCCCGTCCAGGGCCGCGCGGGCCGGGACCGCCTCGGCGGCGGTTACGGCGCGTGCGCTATCGGAATCGGCGTCGGCGGCCTCCGCGGGGGCGGCGTCGGCGAGGGTCTGTGCGGCCCGGCTGCGGGCGGCCTCGGCTGTACGTGCGGCGTCCCGTGCCCGGGCCAGTGCGCGGGCGACCGGCCCGGCGCGGCGGGCGGCATCCAGGCGGGCGGCGGCGTCGGCGTCCTGCGAGGCGGTGGCGTCGAGCTGCTGCTGCTCGCTCAGCAGCCGGGCACGGCGGATCAGGCGCTCCTGCAGCGCTCGCGCGGCGTCGAGGGTGGCCGACGCCTCCTTCCGGGCGGCGTCGGCCACCTGCAGGGCCTGTTCGGCGGGAGTGGCCGCGGCCTGGGCGGCCCCCACGGCCTCCTCGCCGAAGGCGATGATGGCGGCGGCATCCGGTGCGGCGGCGGTGACGAGGGCCTCCAGGCGGGCGGCGGGCGAGGAGTACGGCCCCGGCTCGATGACGTCGTCGGGCCACGCGGGCTCGTCGGCGGGGACGCCGGTTGATGCCCCGACGCCGGGAGCGGCAGACGCGTCATCCGTCGGCGCATCGGTGACCGGTGGCGGGGTAACGGGCGCGGACAGTAACGGGGCCAGGACGTCGGCGCGGGTGCGCAGGGCCTGCCGGGCCGCCTCCGTCTGCCGCTCTACGTTGCGTCTGCGGGCGCGTAGCTCCTCCTGCATGGCGTCGAAGATGCCGGTGCCGAACACGTCGCGCAGCAGTTCGTGGCGCTGATCGGAGGTTGCTCGTAGGAACCGGGCGAACTTCCCCTGGGGCAGGATCACCGTCTGGGTGAACTGCTCCCGGTCCAGGCCCACGATCCGCCGGATCTCCTTACCCGCCTCGTCGACGCGGGTGATCGGTTCATCCACGGTTGCCCCAGCGGGAGCCGACATCCGCCACAGCTTCACCGTGGCGTTCTGCTTGGTGGTGCCGCTGCCGCGCTGCTTGGGCCGCATGTACTCCGGCGTGCGCAGGACGCGATAGACGCCGGCGGAGGTGGAGAAGACCAGGTCCACCGTGCTGCGGACGGCGGGGTCTACAAGGGTGGAGCGGATGCGCTGCTTGGAGGAGCCGTCAGAGTCGGCCACCTGCCCGTACAGGGCGAACACGATCGCGTCGATGATGGTGGTCTTGCCCGAGCCGGTCGGCCCGGTCAGCAGGAAGCGGCCGGACGCGGCGAAGCGGTCGAAGTCGATGGTCTCCGTGCCGCGGAACGGGCCTACGCCGGTGATGGTCAGTCGGTGCAGTCGCATCAGCGCTCCTCCTTACTGCTGGTCTGGCGGCGGGCGGCGTCGTAGACCTCGGACATGATGGCGTGCTGGGCGGGGCTCGGAGCATCCCCGAGCATCTCGGCCAGGAAGCGGTCGGCCACCTCCACCGGGTCGGAGGCGCGGCTGATCGTGATGGTTTCGCGCTGCTCGCGTTCGGGGCGGGTGTGGGAGAAGGCCAACAGGTTGGGAAAGCGATCCTTGAGCTGCGCCATGGTGCCCGACGGCATGGGCCCGGTGAGTTCCACCCGTACCCAGTCGGTGGCATGTGCGGCGTTGGCGGGGGCGACCAGTTCCTCGAGCGTGCCGCGCAGCGTGGTCGGCCGGTACGGAGTGGGCGTGGGGATGCGCTCCAGGCGAGTGACGCCGGAGGCGTCCAGTTCCAGCAGCACGGAGGACTTGGCGGCGTCGGCCTCCGGGAAGGAGAAGGGCAGCGGGCTGCCGGAGTAGACCAGGCGCGGGTGGGAGGCGTCCGTGCCGGCCGCCTCAGCGACGGCCTGCGCGCCGTCGGCCCCGCGGTCCCGGGCGGGGCCGTGCAGTTCCTGGGGGCGGTGCAGGTGTCCGAGGGCCACGTAGTCGAGTCCGCCGGAGGCGCCCGCCAGCGGTGAGCCTCCGAGCGTGGTGAACACGCCGGCCGGGACGGAGTCCACTCCGCCCACGCGGATATCCCGTTCGGAGTCGGGACTGGCCTGAGCGCCGACGACGAAGGCATGCGCCATGGTCAGCGCCGGCACCCTGGCCGCGTCGTCGGCTCGGCGGGAGGCGAGATCGCGGGCCACCAGCCGCAAAGCCCCGGAGACCACCGCCTCGTGGCTGCGCGGCAGAAGGCCGGAGCCGGCCTGGGAGGGCGAGTCGGCGCGGGTGGGGGAGTCGACGTCGCTGGCGCTCGCGGGGGACTCGCCGTCGGCGGGTGAGGGCACGGCGAGGTCGGCCGGAGCCGCATCATTGCCCTGCACGCCCGAGCCCTCTCCCTCCCCGAGGCGCTCGGCGAGCAGCCGGGGCAGGGATATGCGGGCGGCGTCGGGGTCCAGGTAGGGCAGGGCGTAGACGTACAGGCCGGGGCGGCCGGCGGCGTCGGGGATGATGACGGGCCGGTCGACGTCGGCCACGCGCACGCGCAGGTCCAGCCCCTCGCGCAGCAGGGCGGCGGCGAAGCCGAGCCGCTGGGCGGAGTCGTGGTTGCCGGGGGTAAGCACCACGCGGGTGCGGTCGGCCAGGCGGCACAGGGTGTCATCGAGCAGTCGGACGGCGGCGGTGGGCGGGATGGCGCGGTCGTACACGTCACCGGAGATGACGACCGCGTCCACCTGCTCGGAGTCCACCAGTTCGATCAGATGGTCGGCGAAGGTGGCCTGGGCGTCGTCGAGCACCCGGCCGTGGAAGGTGCGCCCGAGGTGCCAGTCGGAGGTGTGGAGGATCCGCATGCCCGCAGCCTCTCACAGAGCTCCGACACGAATTCGAGGTGCTTAGCGGGCGGCGTTCAGGGGACTGCTGCCCAGCGGTCAGCGGGCGAGCGCGTGACGGTCAGCCTGTGGCAGTGAGCTGGGAGACCCGGCCTCGGGAGATGCCCATGATGGCAGCGGTGTCGGAGACGGACAGTCCTTCGGCGCGCAGGGCTAGGGCGGCCTCGCGCCAGGCAGTGGCGGCCTCTTCTTGCAGCGCTTTGGCGCGGGCGGAGGCCTCTTTGGCCGCGCGAACCTGCGCTAGGGAGTCGACTTCGGGGACGATGTCGATCTCCCAACTGGAGTGGTCGGTGGTTTCGTCGACGGTATCGAGGTAATCGATGACCTGCTGGCGTGCCCGGTCGAGGTGGGCTACCTGGGTGTGGTGGTCGTCGTCGAGCTCGAGCTCCCAGCCTCCCGACCAGCGGGTCGCAGTCACCGTAAGGCTTCGGTTCATGTCCTGCTCCTTTCAATCGCCCGTAGCGCGTCGCGAGTGACTTTCGGTGAGACCTCAGGGGTGCGGGTGATCACGACGGTCACTGAGCCGCAGCGCCAGACTTCGTGATCGCCTTTACCTCGGCGTGCCGTGAAGCCTGCCTTGACAAGCATGCGCGCCAGGTCCCGGTACCTCATTGGCTTCGTCATCGAAGTTTACCGCCGGTAATCGCGCCGCGTCTAGGTGGGCTAAACGGGCTGGCCTGGGCGTCGTCGAGCACCCGGCCGTGGAAGGTGCGCCCGAGGTGCCAGTCGGAGGTGTGGAGGATCCGCATGCCCGCAGCCTCTCACAGAGCTCCGACACGAATTCGAGGTGCTTAACGGGCGGCATGCAGTGGACGTATGGCATGTGGTCAGCGAGTGCGCGGCACACACCGTCGACGGCGGCTCAGGATGGCGCGTCCTCGAGAAGGCTCTTCCACCAGGCCGCGAAGGTGGGGCACTGCCTCAGAAGTTCTTCCGCACCCGCCAACTCTGCAAGCTCCCGGCCATGTTGCACTTTGCGGTATTCGGGACAGACCCGGAGGATACGCTTGGACGGGCTCGTGTCCGGCCCGTTGTTGACCTCCTCTGGGCCTCCGCTTGCCTCGACGTCTTTGATGAGTTGCTTCAGCGCCTTTGCTGAGAAGGCTCCCGTCGAATGACCGGCGGAGATGGATGCGAGTGCCAGTGCCTCGATCTCATGCTTAACGACGAGTGGGTGGAACCTGGGGTCCTCGAAGTGGTCTCGAAGGGCCTGTTCCAAAGACAGCCGGTACGACTCCCCTTTGCCGTTGGAAACGTAACCGGGTGCATTGCGCGGGTAGCCGTAGAAGTCTATCAGCAGGCCGACACTGCTAAGATGGGTGCCTTTAAGTAAGTTACGCAGGCTGTGATCATAGTTTCCCCAGGTGCCGCCGCCCCGGTTGGGTCCTTTGGGCGTTTGGGATGTAGTGACGGGAATCGGGTAAACGTACACCGAACGAGACTTCGCCATGGGGGCGAAAACGCTCTCCAAGATGTCTTTCTCGGTTTGTCCTTCAACGAGCACCATGACTTGTCTGGGAGCTGTCATCAGATAACCTCGATCGGCTGCTCGTGGAAGGACGGATGGCCTGTGAGCAGGTTCATCTCCCACAGGGCTCCTACCGAGTACTCCTCGAGAAAACCTGCGAGGTGTTCAGGGTCGGGACGCGTGGCGACCGTGGTGCCGTCGACCCGGTTCAGCACCAGTACTTCACCGATTTCGAAGTGCGACAGCAAGGGCACCGACTGGGTGGCTACCAGGACGCGATGCCCAATCCTGCCTGCGGCGTGGATCATCTCCGCGAGCAGCGTGATCGCTGCAGGGTGCAGGCCGAGCTCGGGCTCGTCCAGAACTACGGTCGAGGGAAGATCTGGGCCCAGCAGTAGAGTCGCCAGGCACACGAACCGCAGGGTGCCGTCGCTCATCTCGCGGGAGGAGAAGACGCGGTCGAGCCCACGCTGTCGCCAGCGTAGTCGGAGCCGCTCGTTCTGGTTCGGCTCCAGCACGAAGTCCTCAAAGAATGGCGCCGCGGAGCGTACGGTCGAGACGATCTGCTCGTAGCGGTGGGGGTGATTCTCGCGAGTCTTGAGCAGGAATGGGCCAATGTTTGAGGCGTCGGAGTGAAGCGCAAGATCATCTGCGATATTGCTGTACTGGCGCACAGGGGCGTTGGGGGATACGTCGTCGAAATGGAATACGCGACATCCGGAGACGATCGGCGCGACGTAATAGGCAATAGCACGTTTACCCTGTCTCTCGCGCGGGGCGGTCTTACCTCTTCCATGCAGGTCGCTTCGGGATATCCTCTCCCAGAAGGGGCGATCGCGCGATGGCTGTTGGAACAGGAGATCCTCTGTGACGCGGGGAGCGTCCTCGTCGTCAAGCGCGAGCGCTACGCGGTAGCCGTTGACGGGACGCCCCGGGGCAGCTGCGCCGAAAATCGAGATGCGCGCGGCGCCGTCCTCGTCGCGGAGGGATGGCGCAAGCCCGCCGCGGTCCGTGAGATAGTTCTGGAACGTGTCATCCCAGACGCGGGAGACGAGCTCAAGGGCGCTGACCAGGTTGGACTTGCCGGACCCATTGGCACCAATGAGGACGGTGACGTCACTCGTCAACTCCAGGTCGAGGTCGCGAATCGAGCGGTACCCCTGGATGACGATACGTCCGAGCGACTCCTGGGCTGCCATGCTACCAGGCTACCGCGTAACTGCTTCGGGTGGCGTGCCCAGCCGGGCGAGGCACCTGACCGCCTGCGGCCATGACCGCTTCAGAGATGTTACCCTCCAGACACATTTGTTATGTTGTCGACGTCCGTGGAAGGTAAGTCATGCCCGTCCCTGTCCGACCCGCGCCATTGTTGTCTCGCAGAGGTGCGCTTGTTCTCCCCGTCGTCGGGGGACTGGGCGTATTGGCCGCCTGCTCCGGCTCGCCGAGTTCCGCCCCCACTAGTTCCGGTGACCCTACGGCCACGGACAGCCCGGCTTCGACGCCGACCGCACCCGCCACCACCTCGCTGCAACGAGTGACCGACGTGCTCGAGGGCAACACCCTCGATGTGGAGGTCGGCCCGCTGGTGCGCGTTGATGAGTCGTCGTCGATCCTGCTCATACACGTAGAACGTCCCGAGGACGATCCCAACCAGGACACCTACTGCTCCCCGGGCTTCACCTGGGTCGGCAACTACCTTGACGAGGACAACGGCACCCAGCCGCTGCGAATCATCGATTCCGAGAACAGTCGCGTGTGGATCCCTACGCACACTGACTTCTCAAGCGACTCAGTGAAACCGGGGGGATCGTTGGACCTTCGAATCGCCTTCGGCGGCATCGACGCCGACATCTCCACGGTAACCGTGCTGCTGTCCACGACCGGTTTCTTCCAGGTGCCGGTCGTGAACCTGGATGCGGCGCCCGACTTGGACGCCCAGACGATCCTGGCGGAGGCCGAGCCGAATTCTGTGTTCGCCGCACCCATCCCGCTGGAGCGCTACACGGAGGCCGTTGACGGCTCTGGCAGCGGACTGAGTACCGACAAGGACGTCACCGTGACCATCTCCGGGGATGTCACCTTTGAGGTCGACTCCTCCGATCTGACCGGCGAGGCGGACGCGCTGCTGAGCGACACGGCCGACACGATCGCCGGCTACCCCGACGGCGGGAACCTGACGATCACCGGGCACACCGATGACGTCAACGACGACGACTACAACCAGGGCCTGTCCGAGCGGCGCGCTCAGGCCGTCTCCGACCGCCTGGGGGAGTTGACCGATCTGTCCGCCTGGGAGGTGACTGTTGCGGGCAAGGGGGAGAAAGAGCCACGAGTGCAGGGCACGGACGACGCCGCTCGCGCCGCCAATCGGCGCGTGGAGATCGTCATCACGCCCACCGGCGGCACTACGAGCACTTTGAACGCACCGGCGGCCACGTCCTCGGTGCCCGAGCCGGAGGGCCCCAGCGCGCCCGGCCCCGATGGCGTGACCATCCCCGATCCCGACGGCGGGAGCAGCAGTCTCACCATCACCCTGGAGCAGGTCACCAGACGCGGTGGTCTGCTGTTCGGGGAGTTGGTGCTGACCGGAAGCGGGGAAGGTGACGGGCCGTCTCCCAAACAAGTGTTGATTGATGAGTCCGGCTGGGGAACGAACAACGCCCGCGGCGAATCGGGCGGGGTGAGCAGCTACGCCGCGGCCAGCGGTGTCACGCTGCTCTCCGGTGGCAGTTATGTGTTCCCCGTCGATTACCTGCCCCCGGACAGGGAGTCCCATCGCCCCTTGGCGGAGCTCAACGTCGTCGGCTCATTGAAAGAGGGGCAGGTTATGCGCGTGTGCATCGCCTGGCCCGATACCGGTGAGGACACCGTCATCGTGGACCGTCCGGCCGACGCGGACGTGAATCCGCTGCCCTGGCGCCTGACGGACGTGCCCGTCATTGATGGATAGACGAAAGGTCTGTCGGTAATCGGAATGATCCGCCTCGCCAGAGGTCTAACCACGCCCGAAGAGCCCCCGCAGGAAGCTCGACGGCGTGGCGGGCGCGGCGGGCTTGTCGTCGTGGCCCTGGCAGCGCTGCGACTTGGGCACGCCTGCCAGCGCCTGCTCAATGTGCTGCCCGCAGCCGGCCCAGGTGGGCTTGCCACACCGCTTGCATGTCACCTTGCGACACATGATGTTCTCCTCTGGTTGTGGTGATCGGGTGATGAAAAAAGGGGGGATCGCGCCCGGGTGGCGCTCAGACCAGGGACAGGAAGATCTTCTCCAGCTCGTCCATGGTCAGCGCCCCCGGCCGGGAAGCCCCGTCCGACGAGGCCCCGGTCCCGTCGGTCTCGCCGACGCCGTCCCCACCGTCCCGCTCGGCCGACGCCGTCCGCTCGCCGTCGGCGCAGGCTTGCATGGCGGTGGCGACGATGACGAAACCGGCCCGGTTCAGCGCGTGCGTCACCGCCGACAGCTGTGTGACGATCTCCTTGCAGGAGGCCTCGCGCTCGGCGGCGTCGATGACGGCGTCCAGCTGGCCGCGCGCCCGCTTGAGCCGGTTGACGATGCGGCGCTTCGTCTCCGGATCGCACTCGAATCCCGGGGCCGCCGTCGCCTCAGCGCCTGCCGTCGGCGCGGCGGCACCTCGAGTTGCGGCATCTTGAGCCTTGGCCACGGCGATCACGCCCCCACCAGGTAGGAGTCGGCGTCGTCCCCCAGCCAGGCGCGCAGAGTGATCATGCCGCCGGTGAGAACCGAGGATTTCAGCCCATTACCCGCCAGGATCCGGTGGGCGATATTCGCCCGCACCCCCACCTGGCAGATCACGCCGATGGGGCGTCCCGCGGCGGCCTGCCGCACCTCCTCGATGCGGGCGCGCAGCTCGGTGTGCGGAATGTTGAGGGCGCCCGGCACCATGCCGCGGGCGACCTCGGCCCTCGTGCGCACGTCCAGCAGCAGGTGGGTCTGGCGGACCCGCTCCAGGTCGCGCACATCCCACACCTCCACGGTTCCGTTCAGGACGTTCGCCCCCAGCATTCCGGCCAGGTTCACCGGGTCCTTCGCCTGTCCGAAGGGTGGGGCGTAGGCCAGGTCCAGGTCGATCAGGTCCGCAACGCCCAGCCCGGCGCGGATGGCCGTGGCCAGCACGTCGATGCGCTTGTCGACGCCGTCGCGGCCCACGCACTGGGCGCCGAGAATCCGCCCGTCCGGTGCGAAGCTGACCGACAGGTGCAACTGCGATGCCCCCGGGAAATAGCCGGCATGCTGGTTGGGGTGCAGGTGGATGGTCGTGCACTCGATCCCGGCGGCGTCCAACGCGGCGCGGTTCGCGCCGGTCATCGCCGCCGTCATACCCCCGACGCGCACGATGGCCGTGCCCAGGGGTGCGGGGATCGGGCGGGCGTGGTCGGGATCCATGATGAAGTCGGCCACCAGCCGCCCCGCCCGGTTCGCCGGGCCTGCCAGGGGGACAGGACGCCGCGCCCCGGTCACCGGATCGGTGGACATGGTGGCGTCGCCGACGGCGTACACGTGCGGCAGGTTCGTGCGGCCGTGCTCGTCGACGATGATCGCCCCGCGCTCCAGCTCCAGCCCGGAGGAGGTGAAGGCGTCGGTGTCCGGGCGCACCCCCGTGGCCAGGACAATCAGGTCGGCCCGCACGCGCGTACCGTCGGCCAGGCGGACCTCGTCGGCGTCGGCGCCGTGGGTGATGGACTCGGCGGCGGTTCCCGTGCGGACGTCGACGCCGAGCCCGCGCAGCTCCTGGGTGATCGGGTAGGCGTGCTCCCGCTCCAGCGGCGGCAGCACGTGCTCCGCGTACTCGACGATGGTGGTGGCAATACCGCGCCTGGCCAGCACCTCGGCCGCCTCAACGCCAATGAAGCCCGCGCCCAGGACGACGGCGGACCGGGCGCCCGCGTCCGCCCACTCCCGCAGACGGGCGGCGTCCTCAACACTGCGCAGGGTGGCCACGCGCGGCGAGTCGAGCCCGTCGACGGGCGGGCGCGTGGCCTGTGCGCCGGGGGAGAGCACCAGGGCGTCGTAGCTGAGGCGCTGGACGCCGTCGGCGGTTCGCACGATCACCTCCTGCGCCTCGGGGTCGATGCCGACCACGTCGTGTCCGGTGCGCACATCCAGGTTCAGCCAGGCGCGCAGCCGCTCGGGGGTCTGCACCAGCAGGTCGGCCTGGTCCTCGATCTCGCCGCCCACGTAGTAGGGCAGGCCGCAGTTGGCGAAGGAGACGTGCCGCCCGCGGTCCAGGACGATGATCTCGGCCTCCTCGCTCAGACGGCGCGCGCGGGCGGCGCAGCTCATGCCCCCGGCGACGCCGCCGACGATCACCAGCCGGCGGGGCCGTACGGAGCCGGAGGAGGAGAGCGCGGCTGCGCCGTCGTCGGGGCGCGAAGCAGCGGCCGGGGAGGAAACAGTTGGGGTCAACGTCGTGCCTTTCGCGTCGTCGTGCCGTGGTGCAGCATTCGGTACCCATTCCGGGCGACCACCTGCGCGCGACAATACCCCAGGGGGTATTAACGGCGCCTGCCTCGCCGGTGTGACTTCTACCGCCACCCGACGTCAGGCGGCGATGGTGCCGCTGGCCACCAGCACGATGATCAGCAGACCCAGCAGCACGCGGTAGATGAGGAAGCCGGTGAACTTGTTGGAGGAGACGAAGCGGAGCAGCCAGGCGATCGTCGCGTAGGCCACCAGGCCGGACACGATCGTGGCGATCGCCGTTGCCCCCCAGCCGACCGTCGCGGAGATGTCCCCGGCGGCGGTGACCGCCTCCAGGGCGCCGGCGGCCAGCAGCGCCGGGATGCCCATGAAGAAGGACAGCCGCGTGGCGGTGACCCGGTCGAAGCGCAGGAACAGTCCCGCGGAGATGGTGGCGCCCGAGCGGGAGATACCCGGGAACACGGGCGCCAGCGCCTGAAAGCCGCCGATGATCAGGGCGTCCTTGAGGGACACCTCGCGCATGCCCTTGCCCGAAGAGGTGTGGGCGGCTCCGGTCGGCCCGTCGCTGCGCCGGTCGGCCAGCCACATGACACCCGACCACAGGATCAGTGCCCCCGCGATAACCCACAGGGAGCGGGCGGTCACCTCGATGAAGTCCTTGAACAACAGGCCCACCACGGCCACCGGGATCGAGCCGAGGATGATGCCCCAGCCGAGCGTGTAGTCGGGGTCGGTGCGCGCCTCGGCGTCGGCCAAGCCCTTGAACCAGGCGGTCACAATGCGCACGATGTCGCTCCAGAAGTAGACGACGGCGGCCAGGATGGCGCCCACCTGGATGACGGCGGTGAAGGCGGTCATGCCCACGGAGTCGATGTCGTAGTGCAGTAGCTTCTCAACGATGTTCAGGTGCCCGGTGGAGGACACGGGCAGGAACTCGGTGATGCCCTCGACGATGCCGAGGATGACGGCGTGCAGCCAGTTCATGAGGCTCCCAGCGATCGGGTGCGGTGTTTCCTGAGAGGCTACCGGGCATGGCCCGTCCCGTGCGCATCCGCGCGTGTGGAACCGGCCTCAGCACGACCGGGCCAGGCCCCACGCTCCGCCGCCCGACGACGGCGCCCCGGTACGCGTCGGACCGCGGCCCGCCCGGCGTCGTCGCCCGGGTCAGTCGGTCTCGGCCGACAGGCGCTCCAGGACCGCCTCATGCAGCAGGGTGTTGGTGGCGACGGCGCTGCCGCCCCAGGGGCCCGGCTCGCCGGACAGGGAGGTGAAGCGGCCGCCCGCCTCCTCCACGATCGGCACCAGGGCGCCCATGTCGTACAGTTCCAGTTCCGGCTCGGCGGCCAGATCCACCGCGCCCTCGGCCAGGAGCATGTAGGACCAGAAGTCCCCGTAGGCGCGGGTGCGCCAGCAGGCCTGCATCAGCGACAGCATGCCGCGCAGCCGCCGCCGCTCGGCCCAGCCGGACAGCGAGGAGTAGGACAGGGAGGCGTCCTCCAGGCTCGCCACGCTGGATACGTGCAGGCGGCGGGCCGAGGCCAGGGAACGGCCGGTCCAGGCGCCGCCGCCCCGCACCGCCCACCAGCGCCGCCCGAGCGCGGGCGCGGAGGCCAGGCCGACGACGACCTCGCCGTCCTCGACCAGGCTGATGAGCGTGGCCCACACGGGCACGCCCCGCACGAAATTCTTGGTCCCGTCGATCGGGTCGATCACCCACTGGCGGGGGGAGTGGCCGGTGGTGCCGAACTCCTCTCCGAGCACGGAGTCGCGGGTGCGGGCGCGGGCCAGGTAGTCACGGATCAGGCGCTCGGTCTCACGGTCAGCCGCGGTCACGGGGGTCAGGTCGGGTTTGGTCTCCACCTCGAAGTCCTGGGCGTCGAAGTGCGCCTGAGTGAGCGGATCCACCTGGTCGGCGATGGTGTGTGCCAGGTGCAGGTCGTCGCGCCAACGGCGCTCCGCTGCGGGGGACGTGGGGGAGGAACCGGCATTGCTGCTCATGGCACGAGGGTAGACGGATGTCGCGCGCTTCCGGCTCCGACGGGGCCGAAGGACACCCGATTACCGTGGCGGACGGGGCGCGGACTCCTACCGCAGGAGGAGCATGCGCGGGCCGAAGGTCGTAGGCGGCGGTGAGGCTTTGGTACCGCAGGACCCCGAAAAGATCCGTCGAAGTGAGGTTTCGGGTCCTGCGGGCGGTTCGTAGCGTGAGTCTCAGCCGTCCGGATGCGGTCGGAACCCAAGCGAAGGAGCCCCACCCATGCCCGCCATGCTCGACCTGCGCCGCACCCTGGCCGCCCTGGTGGCGGTGGCCATGAGTGCGGCCCTGATCGTCTTCAGTTTCATCATCTCCGACACGGCCACCACCCAGATGACCGCCGCCGCCCGCGCCAGCCTGGGGGACGCCGACGTCGTCATCCTGCCCGAGCAGGGCGGAGAACTGTCCGAGGAGGCCGCCTCCACTATTTCCGCGGCGGATGGCGTGGCCGGCGTGCGCAGCTACACGGAGGGAACCATCTGGATCGACCGCATGGGCAGCGGCGGCGGCACCGAGTTCACCTACGTGCTGGACGTGCCGTCCCTGTCCGGCGGCACCCGCCTGGTCGAGGGGCGCCTGCCGCAGAAGGAGGGAGAAATTGCGGTCTCGCCCTCGGTCGCTGAGCAGGACGTCGCGGTTGGCAGTGCCATGGCGCTCAAGGAAGACCCGGTTGCCGCCCCCACCACCGCGGCCGTGGTGGGTGTGATCGCCCCCGGCCCGGAGACCACCCGTTGGAACACCAGTGAGCAGTACATCTTCGCCACCGCCGACGAACGAGCCGCCCTGGGGCTGTCGACGGCCCCGGCGGCCCTCTACGCGAGCGCCACCGCGGGTACGAGCACGCAGGACCTCATGGACTCCGTCTCACAGGCCCTCGACGCGGCCGGCCTGGACGCGAGCGTCTACTCCGCCTCAGACATCGTGATGATGCGCGCGTCGAACATGGGTGACATGAACTCCACCACGCAGATGCTGTTGCAGCTGCTCGGCCCGGTGTGCGCGGTGGTGGCCGGGATCGTGATTGCCACGACCTTCTCCACCCTGGTGGCGCGGCAGGCCCGGCAGACCGGGCTGCTGCGCTGTATCGGCGCGGGCCGTGCCCAGGTGTTCGGTTCGGTGCTGCGCAGCGCCCTGGCCACCGGCCTGGCGGGCTCGGTGGTGGGCACTATCCTGGGCGTGGAGCTGGCCGCCCTGTTGACCCGCTCCGGGCTGGTGGACGGCCTGGAAGCGCGCTATCTCACCGTCAACCGGCAGACGATAGTGCTGGCGGTGGTGCTCAGCACCGCGGTGACGCTGGTGGCGGTGGTGCGCCCGGCCCGGCAGGCGACCCGCGTATCCCCGCTGGTGGCCCTGACCGGGCAGGTGGCCGACGAGCGCTCGCTCAGCCGTCGTCGGATGCGGACCGCCGCGGCCGGGGTGGTGGTGGCCCTGATCGGTCTGGGCATCACCTGGCTGAGTATGTGGGCGCAGGTGGTTGTCTACACGGCCGTGGGCGCGGTGCTCCTGGTGCTGGGCGTGCTGGCGGGGCTGCCGCTGCTCGTCGTCGGCGGTGCCCGACTGGTGGAATGGCTCGGTGGCGGTGCCCGTCGGCCCGTGCTGCAGTTGGCCGCCCGCAACCTGGCACGCAACCCGGGGCGCGCCGCCGCCACCACCGCCTCCCTGCTGGTCACGGTCACGGTCGGAGCCACACTCCTGTCCGGCATTGCCAGCGTCAACGCCTCCATGAGCGCCCTGCTCGGCGCCAGCGCGCCGGTCGACATCCGGGTGGACGGGATCGTCGCCGCCGACGACGCCGCGGCGCTGGCCACCCGGGCCAAGAGTGCCGACGGCGTGGAACAGGCGGCGGTGGTTCCGGTACTGGACGTGGGCATCACCCCGAGCGCCTACGAGGCCGACGAGATCACCGTGTCCGCGGTGGACCCGGCCGCGGCCGCCCCGGTTCTGCGTTCCGACAAGGGCCTGGAGGGCCTCGACGACGACACCCTGGTCCTCTCCCGCGAGTACCGCCTGGAGGAGGGGACGGCCGTCACTCTCACCGGCACCGGGGGCAGCAGGGAGCTGACCGTGCATCTGGCCGAGTCCGGCGTCGGGCCGGTAGTGACCCCGGCCGTCGCCGCCGAGCTGTCCGGAGGCGAGGTCACGGCCGCATCCCTGTGGGTGCGCACCGTCGGGGACGGCACCGACACGAGCGTGGTCGACGCGGTGCGCGACGCGCTGCAGCGGCCGGACCTGGTGGTCAGCACCTCCGCCACCGAGCGCGTGAGCTTCAACAACGAGGTCAACCGCATTGTCACCATCATTGTGGCGGTGCTGGCCTTCACCCTGCTGATCACCCTGTCCGGGCTGGCCAACACCACCGACGTGAGCGTGCTGGAGCGCTTCCGGGAGATCGGGGTGCTGCGCGCCACCGGGGTGCAGCGCGGCCAGGTGCGGCGACTGTTCATCACCGAGGCAGTGCTCACCTCCCTGCTGGGCGGGCTGCTCGGGGCGGTCATGGGGACGGTGTTCGGCATGGCGGCCGTGGTCGCCGTATTCGGGCTCGACGCCGCGGACAGCCTGGTGCTGCAGGTGCCCTGGGTGGGGATCGCCGGAATTCTGCTGGCCGCCGCGGCCATCGGCGTGCTCGCGGCGCTGCGTCCCGCCGGCCGTGCCGCCGCCGTCGCCCCGGTGAGCGCGCTGGCGCAGGAGTAGCGCTCGGCCCGGCCTCGCCAATGCATTTGACTGCGCCACCCGCACCGAGCGGGTGGCGCAGTCACGTTGTTTCGGTCAGCGCCGACTCGACGTGGAAGACTCGCTTATGCCGGTTCCGGAGCATCATTCTGGGTTGGCCCACTCGTTTTAGTCCCTACTGCGGGCCGCGGCTCGTACAGAATATGCCGAAGTCAGGGATTACCCCGAGTCGGTGTGACCGTGGTCTCGTCCTGGAGGGTGAGACAGGGGTGGTGCGGAGGTAGTAGACGGGGCTGGAACTTTCGTCCGCGGGCAGTCAAAAGTTCCGACTTTCAGCGGATTTCCAACGGATTCTTGGGATTCTAGCGTTGATCGCGTCAGCCAAAGCAATCCGTTACGGAGGAACCCCCCGATGTCCGTCCCCACCGAATCCACATACCTGGGCCTGTCCGGCGCCGACCCCGCCGCGCCGCGGGTGGTTGAGGCCAGGATGCTCACCAAGATCTACGGCACCGGCGGCGCGCAGGTCACCGCTCTGGACCAGGTCTCCCTGGCCGTCAGCCGGGGCCAGTTCGTCGCCGTCATGGGACCCTCCGGATCGGGCAAGTCCACCCTGCTGCACTGCCTGGCCGGCCTGGACACCCCGAACTCCGGCAGCGTCTTCATCGCCGGGAAGGACCTGGCCCGGATGAACGACCGGCAGCTGACGGCGGTGCGCCGCGACCAGCTCGGCTTCGTTTTCCAGGCCTTCAACCTGCTGCCGCAACTGACCGCGGAGGAGAACATCCTGCTGCCGCTGCGGCTCGCTCACCGCAAGCCCGAGCGGGACTGGTACAACGCCGTCATCGACTCCCTGGGGATCGGAGACCGGCTGAGCCACCGGCCCAGCGAGCTGTCCGGCGGCCAGCAGCAGCGCGTGGCGGTGGCCCGCGCCCTGGTGGGGCGGCCGGAGGTCATCTTCGCCGATGAGCCCACCGGGGCCCTGGACACCGCGTCGGCCGCCTCCCTGCTGGAGACGCTGGCCCGCATGTGCCAGGCCCTGGGGCAGACGGTGGTCATGGTCACCCATGACCAGAACGCGGCCGGGGCCACCAACCGGATCGTCCGGCTGCGGGACGGACGGATCGTCGGCGACGACGTGCTCGCCCGCCCCGCCGGCCAGCACGCCGCGCCGGCGGCCGCCATGCAGGGGGCGCGCTGATGCCCGCCATGCTTGACCTGCGCCGCACCGTGGCCGCCCTGGTGGCGGTCGCCATGAGCGCGGCGCTCATAGCCTTCGCTTTTTTCGTGTCCGACTCGTTCGCTGCCCAGATGCGTAGCAACGCCGAGCTTTCCGTCGGTGACGCCGACGTGGTGGTGAACACCGGACGCCGTGCTGACGGCGGGAAGGGCCTTGACGACACGCTGGTCTTCCGGCTTGAGAGCCTCGATGGCGTGGAGTCTGCCCGTGGCGAGCACTGGGACGTGATCCAACTCGATCTGCCGGCGGGCGACACCGCGGTGGTGACGCGGGACGTGCCCACTCTCAATGGGCATACGTTGTTGACCGCCGGTCGGTTGCCCGACGCCGTCAATGAGGTAGCGATTAGTACACGGTTGGCACAGACACAGAGTCTCGGCGTGGGCGACACGGTTCGACTCAAGAACGACTACGACGGCGACGTACACACTAGCCCCACTGTCGTCGGTATTGTCTCGCCGGGAGCCGAGGCAGGGGCGCTAGACGAAGGCACACAGGGAACCGTGTACGCCGTGCCGGAGCAGCTGGCCGCCATGGGAGCGGACACGTCTTACTACAACATTTACGTGACTGCGCAGGTCGGTGCTGACGCTAGTGCGGTTCTGGACGAGGTCCGGCAGGCGGCACAATCGTTCCGATCCGGGGTAGTTGTCCTAGGCGCCGATGAAGCCATTGCGCAGCGGGCCGCCTCATCCACCGTCGGCGGGACCTTAATCACAACGATCCTGAATCTGTTGGCACCCATGTGCGCGGTGGTGGCGGCGATTGTCATCGCCACCACCTTCACCACCCTGATTGCCCGCCAGACTCGCACAATCGGACTCCTGCGCTGCATTGGTGCCTCCCGCCCCCAGGTAACGCGTTCCGTACTGCGCACTGCCGCACTTACTGGGCTGACCGGCTCCTGCCTGGGAGCGGTAATCGGAGTCGGCGCGGCGGCAGGGATCATCCGCTCGGGGATCATCAGCGGCCTGAGCACCGACCAGCTCACGATCACGCCACGGGGCCTCGTAGCCACGATCCTGCTGGGCACGCTCGTCACCATCATTGCGGTGCTCCGGCCCGCCCGCCGGGCCTCCCGCGTCTCCCCACTCATTGCGGTCACCGGACTGACAGTGACGCCGCAGCGGTACGGTCACGGGCGGGCATGGGCGGCAGCGGGCGGCGGCCTGCTGGTAGTAGGCGGCGCCGCGGTCCTCATCTTCGGAGCGAGCACACAGAGCTTCTACGTCATGGTCGGTGGCGCCGTGCTGATAGCGCTGGGCATTCTGCTCGCCCTGCCGTTCCTGGCCGGGGTGTTGGTGACCCTCGTGGAACGAATCGGCTCCGACAGTAGGTACCCGACCCTCCATCTGGCGGCACGCAACTTGAGCCGCAACAGGGGGCGCTCCACCGCTACTACCGCCACCTTGTTCCTGTGCATGTTGGTCGGCTCCGCGGTGCTCGTGGCCTTCTTCTCCGTCAACGACTCCTACCAGCGAATCCAGGCGGAGAACTCACCGATTGACATCACGATCTTCGGGGTGGAACCGGATACCGATAGGGAAGCGCTGACCACAACGGTTGAGGCGGTCGACGGCGTAGAAGACACGGTTTTTGTCCCCGGAATGAACGTGGACGTGACCGTCGGAGGACAGACTCAATCGATCGACATCTCGTTCTTCGAGCCCGCGGAGGTCGCCGGCGTCTCCCGCTCCACGTCCAACATGGCTGACCTCGAAGACGACGTCTTGGTCGTCAACGACTACCAAGGAATCCCAGACGGCGCTCAGGTGACGCTGACCGGTCCGGCTGGCAGTGTCGAGCTAACCGCTCGCCACAACAATGCGTGGTGGACTCCGGCCATTACCCCCGCCACTGCGGAGCGCCTGAACGGAGGCGCGTCCACCGAAGCGGTCATGTGGGTGCGCACCACCGGCGACGGCTCCTCCAAGACCATCGAGGACGCGGTCAGCCAGGCCATCCGCGGCCAGAACCTCATGGCTCAGGGCAGCTCCGAGAACCGCGACGAGTTCACGGCACTTCTCCAGCGCACCGAGCTCACCATCGGCCTGGTCATGGTCGCCGCCCTCGTGATCTGTCTGTCCGGCATGGCCAACACCACCGATGTCTCCGTCCTGGAGCGGATCCGCGAGATCGGGCTGCTACGGGCAACCGGTTCCGACCGGTCCGGAATACGTCAACTCATCGTCACCGAGGCGGTGCTGCTGGCACTGATCGGCGGCGTCCTGGGTATCCTCGCCGGGGCGCTGGTCGGAGCGGTCGGATCGCTTGCCGCCATGGGCAACGTCGGCCTCCGCGTGAGCCTGCCTTGGCTCCCGCTGCTCGGCCTACTGGCGATCACAACGCTGATCGGAATCGGGGCGTCCCTGAGGCCTGCCGGTCGTGCTGCCGCTATACCGCCGGTCATAGCTCTCGCGCAGGAGTGAGAGTATGTCAGGAGGGCAAGCTGCCGGCCTTATTCGCGGCGACGACGAGGCGGAGCCGGGAATTCACCCCGTACTTATGCATCAGGCTGGACACGTGTCGCTTCACGGTGCTCTCCGCGACAGCCAGCATATCCGCGATTTCCGCGTTGGACATGCCATCGCACAACAGGGTGAGCACTTCCTGCTCGGCCGTGGTGATGCCGGGCGCTCGGTCCGGCATCACCGGGCGCAGGTGCTTGGCGACCAATTTGGATGCCGCATCCGGCGATAGAGGAGTCCCGCCGTCGTAAGCGGCGAAGACGGCGCGGACCACGTCATCCGGTTCGGCGCTCTTGAGGAGGAATCCGTTCGCGTGTCGGCCGAGTGCATCCATCATGACCGTGTCGTCATCCAGACCGGTGAGAACCACGACGGCCGTGCTCGGAGACTCCTGTTTCAATCGCGACAGCAGCTCCAGGCCGTCTAATCCGGGCATGGCCACATCGGTGAGGACGACGTCGGCGTGGGTTCCCCGTAGAAAGGGAAGCGCGTCGGCTGCGGAGGCGAAGGCGCCGAGGACCTGTATTCGCGGGGACTTGCTGAGGTAGGCCTGCAGAGCACGCAGTACGTAGGCTTCGTCGTCGACCACGACTACCCGAATCGGTTCGACGTCGGCCTTCTCACCGGGACGGATATCAGAGGTTGGCACGCCGCTAAGCTTAGGTCGGAAATCGTCCTCGCTGAACGTTCCTCACCATGCTGCACTTCCTCCCTCGATCCTCTCCTGTTGCCGGCCATGACGAGCCCGGCGCATGGCATCCCACGCTGCGCACCCACCTGCTACACGTGGGCATGGCGGGCTTCTTTTTCACCTTCGCGTTCTTCTTCACGTCACTCCCGAGAGAACCGGTGGCGATCAGCCTTACTGCGCTGGCCGCCCTTGCCCTGCCTCTGACCTCGGTCGCTCCGGTGGTCGGTACCGCAATGAGCATAGTGGTTACCTGGGTTGCAGAATCTGTCCCGCAGGATACGGGGCTCTTGGCCTCCACGGCCGCGTGGGGTGTGGTCGCTATGCTGCTCGCACGTGGCCTTCCCCGGTGGACGGTTTACTCGCTTGCCTGCATCATCACGTTGCCGGTGTTGTTACTGCCCGCTGTCTACGAGCCCTTGTGGGCTGCGTTCGTGTGGCCGGTCACCATGGGCGTTCCCAGCCTGGTGCTGGGGGAGATGCTCCGTCAGCAGCGTGATCAGGCTCGCCGTGACGCCCGGCGCAGGCGTGATGCCCGGCTTCGACAGCGCAGGCTTGTGGCCTCGGAACTGCATGACACGGTTGCGCGCGACCTCACCTACGCGGTGATGGCGGGCGAGCAGCTAAAGATCGCCCACGCCGGTGACGAGCAACTGAGCCGGGAACTCGACTCAATCATCGAGCCGGTGCGCGCTGCGGTAGCGCAGTTGCGACGCGGCCTACAGAGCGTGACCACAGACGACGGCGACGCTGACCTATTTCGTATGACC
Source organism: Actinomyces sp. Z5 (assembly GCF_003287795.1). Classification (NCBI taxonomy): domain Bacteria; kingdom Bacillati; phylum Actinomycetota; class Actinomycetes; order Actinomycetales; family Actinomycetaceae; genus Actinomyces; species Actinomyces sp. Z5. The sequence goes on along the minus strand of NZ_QMIN01000049.1, from coordinate 63,489 downwards.
TCGAGGCCGCCGCGGCCGATTGATCAGACCTTAGCGGATGCGCGTCGTGCGCTCGCCGATCGCGGGGCCTCGCTGGAGGTCGACGGCGTGCAACTGCTAGCCGAAGAGCTCTTCACCCCAGGCACGCACCAGCAGGTGCTACGAGTCGTCGGCGAACTCGTTGACAACGCCGCCAAGCACACAGCCGCCGATGGATTGGCCAGAGTAGCGATAGATATCGATGACGGTGTTCTCGACTGCATGGTCACCAACGCGGTCGATGCGACGCAGAATTCGGACGGCGCATTGTCCTCCGGCCTGGGGCTGGCAGACGCGCGGCGTCGCGTGGAGACCCTCGGCGGTGAGTTTGTCGTAAACCGGGGCAAGGCACGGTGGACGGTGACCTTCAGCGTCCCTGTTCGAGCTACAGCCACTGGGTGACAGGGGGACAGCTGATGAGATCGCCCACATCAATGGTGGTACGGCCCCAAGAACTTCTCCCCGTTCAGGTGGATCATGTGTGTGGGCTCTGACGCCAGCCAGACCTCCGTCTCCCAGGCCATGTCGGGGAGGAATCTGCGCATGACCGAGCGATCAGGGAAGCAGGACACACATACGAGGTCGGCGGTCGATCGTGAAAACAGGCTGGACAGCTCGCTGTAGCGAATGTGGTCCACGGGCCCGTGGGTTGAGCTCCTCCATGACCATCGCCTTGATGAGGACGTTCTGTCCGCCTGCCTTCAACGTGAAAGTATCCCCCTCGGGCGTGGTCACGGGGATACGGGCTAGATCGCGGGCAGCTTGGTACTTGGCGGCGAGACTGCCCGCCTCAACGACGTACTCCTCAATAGCGGGGCCGAAGTCGGGGGTTCCGTAGAGCCGGATCGTCAGCAAGGCCTCCGGATTCAGCCGGTAGTTGTTCTTCGACGAGTTGGTCGCCCGCGAAGGGTCGTCGTCGTTGCGGAGTATTGCCTGCCTCCTGGACGGTGCTCATGCGGCCTCCATGCGTGTCATGCCCATTACCCTGCGGATGGCCTCTTCAGGATCATGCGTGCTCTCGCCGAGTCGGCGCAGCTGGTCCAGGCTGGGGAACCGCATCTGCCGCAGATCACCGGCGTTGACCTGGGTATGGCCGGAGAAGACTCGGAAGTAATCGTCAACCGGTTTCGAGTTCAGCCAGACCGCTAAGCCGACAGCAACCTCGGGGTCCAGCCCGTGCCCAGCGCAGTGGATGTAGTTCAACTTGTTGTCGAACGCTGGCTGCCTGCCGTCGTCGGACCACACGGCGGCGACCAGGCGCCGTTTCTCCTCCTTCGCGGAGAAGCGTTTGACCAGAACATATGTGCCTGCCGGGACCAGGAACTTCGTGCGCACCGGTTCGGTCGCACGGAACCACTGCGGTTTCCTCACGCTATCGCGGGGATGCACTACTCGCTGCCGGGTGATATTGGCCGGGTACACCATCGGTACGGCACCGTCGGACGGCTCGTATGCCAAGTATTCACGGGATCGGAAGTCCACCACGCGTCCGGTTGAAACCGTCATGCCGAGGTCGGCAAGCGTGTATCTGGCGCAGTTCATCCACTTGACCGCCTCGGCATCCTGTGAGGATGCGGGAACGAACACGAAGTCATTCGTGACTACCTGAGCTGCCGATACATGTCGCGTCACGGGCGCGTCATGGTGATCCACGGATGAGGAGAGACGAATCGTGTCCGGCTGTGGACCGTTTATGGCAGACACAATGATCGTCTCCTGAAGTACTCCCAGGTCGCCGAATACCTCGGAACGCGACTGGAAGGTGTGGATGGCGTCGATCCCAAACGATGCCAGCAGAGTGCGACGGAAGTGGCTGAAGTAGGTGCCGTTCATCCACGAGCGCGGTGTGATGGAGACCTGCTGTCCGCCGGCGTCCAGCAGGAGTGCGCCAAGCGCCATGAAACCAGCGTAGATATTGGGAACGGCTATGCCTGCGCTGCGAAGATCGGAATCCAGCGTCGAGCGAGAGCGGATCTTGTGGTATGGCGGATTCTGAATCACCAGGTCGAAGTGCTCATCCGTGTGCAGCGCCCACTGCACGAAGTCGCTCTTGACCAACGACGTGCGTACGCCCGACTCGGCAGCACAGAAGGCTCCCCAGTGCCGCCTGGCGCCGGTTCGCGGCACGCTCCAGAAGATTCATGCCAGCCAGCGTACCGGTCCGGTGCGACGCGAACTTGCTGACTAATAATCGTCGGTGCGGAGAACTGCATCCGGACGCTCGGCCAAGTCGAGCGGGTCCTTGAATGAGCCTGCTGCTGCACCGACACGGGTGAGGGGAGCCGGGCTGGTGGTGGCTCGGCTCCCCTCGGTGGTTCGGGATCATGAATCAAACGGATTAGCGCAAGCGTTCAGGCCCTCTTCTCGCCCTCGACCACCTCGCGGTCATCCATCGCAACGGTGGCGCGCGGCGTCTTCGAGCCGGTCTCGGGGATCGTGAAGTAGATCAGCAGGCAGATCAACACGATGACGCTCATGTAGATCGGGATCCAATTCGGGTGGCCGGCGTTGATGAACGCGGTGGCGATGAGCGGCGCGGTGCCGCCCAGGGTCGCGATGACGAACTGGTGCGCCACCCCGATGCCGGAGACACGCAGCGAGGCCGGGAAGAGCTCCGCCTGGATCGTCGGGTAGACAGCCTGCCAAATACCCAGGACGACCCATCCGCTGGCGGCAACGGCGACGTAGACGCCGAATCCGGGATATTTGAGAGCCATCATCAGGGGGTAGAAGAGGAGAACCATGCCGATGGTGCCGATGATCGGGAAGATTAGGCGCCGCCCGATGCGATCGGAGAGCCAACCGCAGAAGGGCACGACCATGACGAGAATGCACAGGCCAATCACCGAGCCGGCAAGAGTCGAAGTCTTATCGCGGCCGGAGGTGAGTTCCGCGTAGGTGGGCAGGAAGGTCGCCCAGGTGTAGTAGGCGACGGCGGGAGCCGATAGGGCGGCGGTCTGGAGCAGCTGCTTGGGGTAGTGGCGCAGGAGATAGCCGACGCGCCCCTTCGAAGACTTCTTGTTGGTCTTCGACTGCGCCTCGTATTCAGGGCTCTCGTCGGAGTGAGTACGCAGAAGAAGCCCGAAGATGCCGAGGATGCCACCGAAGATGAAGGGAACGCGCCAGCCCCATGCGTCAAGAGTCTCGGGAGAAAAGGCCGCAGTCGACAGGGCGGCCGCGCCGGTGGCGGCGAGAGTCGCCAGGCCGGAAGCCGTGTTCGAGAAGGAGCCGTACAGGCCGCGGCGGTTGGCCGGAGCATGCTCGACCATGAAGGAGATCGCCGACTGGGCCTCGCCACCGGCGGAAATGCCCTGCATGACACGGGCGATGACGAACAGGATCGGGGCGGCGACGCCGATGGTCTCATAGCCGGGCGTCAGGCCGATGATCAGCGCACCGAGGGCCATGCCCGACACCGACAGCGTCAGGACGATCCGGCGACCGAAGCGGTCCGCGAGGGGCGAGATGATGAATCCGGACATCGGTCGGATGATGAAGCCGATCGCGTAGGTCAGGAAGGCGGCCAAGAGGGAGGCGAGTCGGGAATCGCTGGGGAAGATGTGCGGGGCGAAGATGGCCGCCATCAACCCGTAGACGTACCAGTCGTACCACTCGACGAAGTGGCCGACCGTTCCGGCAATGAGGTTGATGGTGTGGGGCCGAGCCGATGCCTGAGCGGTAGGCGTCGGCTCAGCGACCGCAGGTGGGTTCGTCGACATTGAGAGCTCCTGGTGGATGTGGGGCAGCGGCATTCGGAGAGGGCAGCGGTGCACGACCCGAACGCAAGGCGATTGCGCCTTGCCGCTATGAGACCGATTGCTGAGATCGGTTGCAATGAGCGTACGCATCGTGCCATGATCTTGTCAACCACATCACCACCACGGAGGACAAAGATGTTCAAGAAGCTCGCTACCCTCAACACGATCCACGACTCGGGCGCAGTGCTCATCGTGCGCCTGCCGGAACTCGACAGTGCGGAGCGGGTCTGCCACGCCGCCATCAAGGGCGGGTTCCACGCGCTTGAAATCCCCCTGACCGTGCCGGGGGCCATCGGACTGATCAACCGCCTGTCTGAGCAGTACGGCGCGGATGGAGTCGTCGTCGGAGCCGGAACGGTCCTTGATGGTTACGCCGCGTACGACGCGATCTCCCACGGAGCCTCGTTCCTCGTGAGCCCGCAGCTCAACCCTGAGATGATCCGAGTCGCCAACCGCTACCAGATCCCGACCATCAGTGGGGCCTTCACTCCGACGGAGGTTGTCAACGCGGTCGAGGCCGGAGCGGACGTCGTCAAGATCTTCCCCACGGAGAACAACGGGATCCCCTTCGCCAAGGCCCTCCTCGCCCCGCTCGGCCAGGTCGCCGTTCTTCCGGCCGGCGGCGTCACGGCCGACAACGTTAAGGACTGGTTCGACCTGGGGGTACTCGCCGTCGGCGTGGGCTCCGCAGTCACCAAGGCCTGGCAGCATGACGGCGACTTCACCCGAGTCACCGACGCGGCCCGTACCTTCATGGCAGCTGTCGAGGCGGTCGATCGGTGAGCACGCCCACTGTCTACATCATCATCGGCACGGCGGGCTCAGGTAAGTCATTGCGGGCCCGGCGAATCGCCCACCACCTGCACGCCGCCTATCTGGACAAGGACGCGATGAGCGGCCGCTTTGTGGAAGCGGGACTGGTCGCTGCCGGCTACGAGGCCGGAGATCGGGAGTCGAATGACTACTACACCACGACGCTGCTGCCCCTCGAGTACGACTCCCTGCTCGACGTCGCCGGCCAGAACCTGCGCCTGGGCAACTCGGTCGTCCTCGATGCCC
>NZ_QMIN01000049.1:18044-58354 GCF_003287795.1 Actinomyces sp. Z5 | reverse complement strand
CGCTTCGGCTGGCCAGCCGAGGCCCACATCAAAGTCATCCAGATCCACGTTGCGCCCGAACTGCTTAAAGCCCGCCTGCGCGCGCGCGGACTGGCCCGCGATGCCGCGAAACTCGCCGATTGGGACTCCTACTGGGCACAGCACGGCAACGTCACCTGCGCCTGGAGAGGCGTCGAACTGCGACAAATCCACAAGGACACCGACGAGGACGACGAACTCACCGACGACTCCAACCTCCTCATCTGATCCGCCCGTTCAACCTCAAGGAAGAGACCATGACACTCAGCGGAAACACCACGATCATCGCCCACCTGGGCTACCCCACACGCACCTTCAAATCGTCCCTGATCTGCAACCCCTGGTTCGACGCTCACGGCCATGACGTTTGCGTTGTGCCAATGGGCATCAAACCGGATGACTACCCCGCGTTCTTCCGCGCAGTCATGCGGCTGACGAATCTGCGCGGAGCTCTGGTCACCATGCCCCACAAGATCTCCACGATGGAACTCGTCGACGAGGTGACCGCCACCGCCGCCATCGCTGGCGCAACGAACGCCGTCCTCCTGCGCGACGATGGCACCACCATCGCCGACCAGTTCGACGGCGCGGGCTTCGTCCGCGGCATGCGCGGCAAGGGTATAAATCCTGAAGGCAAACGCGCACTCGTCGTCGGCAGCGGCGGCGTCGGCTCGGCGATTGCGGCCTCGTTGGCCGGAGCCGGTATCAGCGCGATCGCCCTGTCGGATCCGAACAACGCGGCCTCCGAGGCCCTTGGCGAGCGCATCCACAGTTACTACCCGAATGTGGAGCTGCGGATCGGATCGAACGATCCCGAGGGATACGACGTCGTCATCAACGCGACTCCCCTCGGCATGAAGCCCACCGACCCGATGTCGGTCGATGTCGATCGAATCGCGCCCGGGTCCTTCGTCGGCGACGTAGTGCTGAGCACCGACGACACCCCCTTCCTCCGGGCTGCATCCGCGCGCGGCTGCACAGTCCAGGGCGGATCGACGATGCTGCTCGAGTTGATCCCGGCCTACCTCGAATTCTTCGGCTACCCCGGCGCGACCGCCGAGGAGCTGCGCGCCTCGGCGCATCACCTCTTCGCCTGACCCAGCAATGGTGGAAGTAAATCAAGGAAACGAAAGGAACGCACCATGAGAGCACTAGTCACCGGAGGCAGCAGCGGCATCGGAGCCGCCGCGTGCCTGCGTATCGCCGAGGCCGCCCTCGCTCGCGGAGAACAGGCCTGCGTGGCGGTATGCGGGCGAGAGAGGAATGACACCCAGGACCAGATCGCCCAGAAGATCACCGAGATGGGCGGCGAAGCCCTGATCCTGGTCGGAGACCTGCGTGACCCGGACACCGCGCAGAAACTCGTCGATGAGACCGTCAAGGCGTTCGGCGGCATCGATGCCCTAGTCGCCAACGCCGGGATCGCCTGCCCCGGGCAGATCTGCGATCTGAGCCTTGAGGACTGGGACGAGATGCTTGAGACGAACCTGCGCGGGGCGTGGCTCCTGGCCAAGGCGGCCTACCCGCACCTCAAGACGAGCCGGGGCGCCGCCTGCTTCACATCGTCGATGTCGGCGCAGCAGCCCCATGCGGGCTCCGGGGCCTACAGCCCGGCTAAGGCCGGATTGACGATGATGGCCCAGACGCTGGCCCTGGAGTGGGCACCCGACGGGATTCGATCGAACGTCGTCTCCCCGGGTATGACGCGCACCGGCATGACCGAGGCGATGTACACCGATCCCGAGATCAAGCGCAAGCGCGAGCAGATCATCCCCCTGGGGAGGATCGGCACCCCGATGGACGTCGCCAACGTCATCGAGTTCCTCATCAGCCCGCTGGCCGGCTATGTGACGGGGCAGGACGTCTGCGTCGACGGAGGCTTCTCGAAATCTATCCTCTCGACTATCCCCGGGCGGCCGAGCTCGCGGTGATCGCACGGGCAAGACGTTGAGGGTGGGTACCTCCTACGAGGAGGTACCCACCCTCAAACTTTGAGACACGTGTTCGGTCCTCGTCAGGCTAGGTCCCTCCACCCGAAGTCGGCGAGATCTTTCATCGCCTGTCTGAACTCGCTCAGAGGATCCTCCTCACGAATGATCTCCAGGACGACGTTCTCGATACCGCAAGTCTGCGCAACCGCGGTACCTAGCCCGTGCCAGTCGATGACACCGGTGCCGATCGGGTCGTGTCCCCACTCGTCGAGGCCCGTATCGGAGATGTGGATCAGACCGATCGCGTCATGGTGCTCATTTAGTCCTGCGACAGGGTCCTCTTCGATGAACGCGGCATTGGCGACGTCATAGACGATCCTTAACGCATCATCGTCAAAGTCCTCGACGACGCGGGCCATCTCTTCCAGAGTCGGGGTGAAGCAGTAAGGGGTGTTCTCCATGAGGAGCCTGACGCCCGCATCCCTTGCGACGGGGATCAGCACCCGGAGGCTCTCGTACAGCCAGTCGTACACACTGCTCAGAGGTGGAGAGATCATCGGGCGCCGGGTGCCCGGCGAGATGACGACCTCCCGCGCGTCGATCTGCGTCGCCAATTCGATGACGGTCGTGATGTGGTCGATGCTCTTGCGCCTCATGCTCGCAGCCGGACTGGCCAGATTCAGGTCGTATCCGCCCGCATTGAGTGACCTGACCGACGCCTCGTTCTCAGCCAGGCAGTCGATCAGGGCGGCGCGCGCCTCGGTCGGCATCTCGAGGGGCCAGCAGTACGGGGAGCTGATCGGGAACTCGAACTCCCGGTATCCCTCTGGGATCAATGCCCGGATCGAATCGAGGGCACTTCCCTTCCACAGATATGAAAAGGTGTTGATAATCATGGAACTCCTTCTTCGCTCCTGCTGCGTTACAGGGCGCATACACCATCGCCGCCCAGCCAGATTTCCGGGGACGGGGCCGCCCGGCCAATTCTTGGCCGGTCACTTCTTGGCGTGGCTGGACCAGACACGACCGGGCTGCTCGTCGGTCGGCAGTCCGCTGACTTCGAGGATGCGTTCGAGCAGCTGCTGGGTTTTCACCGCCTCTACCCCCGAGACCAGCGGGACACCACGGTCCCGGACGCGGTCGAGGAAGTGGTGGACGGCGCCGGCGAATCCCATGGTCTCGGTGGCCGTGGCCCAGCCGAAGTTCTCAGGCGTCATCTCACGCAGCGAGGTGCCCTCCGGACGGGTGATCGTCACCGAGTCGGGGGCGACCACAGATGCGGACGTCATCTGCCCGTAGGCGTCCAGCCTCTCATTCCAGCCACCCGCGTTGCGCGCTCCGACGACGACGCCGGTATGCCCGTTGTCGAAATGGATCAGCGCCGAGATCCCATCCTCCTGCCACTTGTCCTCTCCGGCCGCATAGGCGGTGACCTCGACGGGCTCACCGCCGCAGAACCAGCGGACGAGGTCAACCATGTGAATGGCGTTCTCGAAAGTGGCACGGTATTCGGATCCCGCGCGGTTCTTCTGAGCGACGCAGAAGCTCGCGCCGGTCTCACCGAAGGAATCGTGCGCAGCGGCATATACCGGGGCGAAGCGGCGGTTGAAGCCGACCTGGAGGATACGGCCGTTCTTCTCGGCGGTCTCGGCGAGCATCTGCGCGCCGGCGGCGGTTGTGGCCAGAGGCTTCTCGCAGAAGACGTCGACGCCCGCTTCCAGCGCGGTCTTGGTCATGGCGAGGTGTTCGGAGCGGGGGGTCAGGATGAAGACCGCGTCGAGTTCCTGGGCGTCGAGCGCTGCCTCAAGTGTCGGGTAGGCGTTCTGGAAGCCCCAGCGGCGCTTCACCGGTTCGGGGTCGGGGAGAATGCTGACTAGTGCAGCCATCTCGACGTCGTCGCGAGTGACGAGCGTCGGCAGCTGAGCGATGGTGGCGATATTGCCGTGGCCGACGACGCCGACGCGAAGAGCGTTGCTCATGCGTTTGCCTCCTTGAGAATCTTGTTGAGATTGATAACGGACTGCGCGAAGCCGACGGCGGGTTCGGGCAGGTCTTGGGGGTGCCAGCGGTATTCGTATTCGAGCGATAGAGCGCCGTCGTAGCCGGTCGCGATGAGTGCGCGGAGGATCTCGGGCCAGGGGAGTACTCCTGTACCGACCACGCGCGAGCGCACGGCCCGTTCATTAGCCTCGACGCGTGCGGTTCCCGCGGCGCGGAAAGGGGCATCGGGATCCTTGAAGACGAGGTCCTTAACGTGGACGTGGCCGATGAGATCGCCCTGCACCGCGAAGGCCTCCTGCCAGGTCTCGTCGTGGGTGAAGGTGAGATTCGCCTGGTCGTACAGGACGCGGACACCGGCGTCGTTGACCTCACGTACGAGCTTGGCGGTGTCGGCGGCGGTCTGGGTCATCGTGCCGAAGTGGTTCTCCACGCAGAGTACGGTGCCGGCGGCGCGCGCCTTGGGCCCTAGAACCGCCAGCGCCTCGCGCAGTCGCGCCCAGTGCGCCTCATGGTCGGTGTCCCCAGGATGCCAGGAGCCCGCGTAAACACGGATTGCCGTGGCTGCAAGCGTGTGTGCGGCGTCGATGCAAGCCCGGAACTCGTCGATCCCCGAGTTCCACTCGGCGTCGTCGAGGCTATTGATGGAGGTGGTGTAGGGGGTGAGCCCGATAATCGGCACGCCCTCACCGTCGGCGATGCGGGCGGCCTCGGCGGCGGCGCGCGGATCTGTCGTGGGTATACCGCTGGGGTAGTCGTCCTGGTAGATCACTTCGGCGGCGTCCAGGCCGGCGCCACGAAACAGGCGCAGAGCCCCTGCCAGGTCGTGGTCTGGCGTGCCCATGGTATGGCCGGCGATAATCACGGTTCATTGCTCCTTCGGGGAGGTCCAGTCGGCGGGGCCGACGAAGTGCGGGGGATTGGCGACGCGGGATCGGTCCACGAGTTCCATGAGGAGTCCCCACGGAGTGACCAGGTAAATCCAACGGTTTCCGGCGACCAGGGGACTGTCGGCTCCGACCTCCTTGCGCTCGCCGAGGATGCGCACCCCCTCAATGGTCTTCAGATGAGCCACGGCTGCATCTACGTCATCGACGACGAAGCACAGGTGGTGGCCGCCCCGGTCGCAGTGCCGGGGGTGTTCGGTGCGCTGGCCTTCGGCCTGCCATTCGAAGAGCTCGACATTGAGATTCGGAGGCAGACGGAGCATGGATAGGGTCAGGGACGCATCGTCGGGGACGTCGAAGTTCACGGACATGTAGTCCCCATCCGGGCCGCGCTGCGAGCGGTAGAGCTCCTCGGCGCCGAGCACTTCGACGAAGAAGTCCACGGCTTCATTGAGGTTGGGCACGGTGAAGGCGGCGTGATCCACGTACTGCAGACCGGGCATGAGCCGATCGGTCATGAAATCCTCCTTGTCGATGAGCGGATGAGCAGATCGGGTTCGAGCACCACGTGTTCGACCGGCGCGCCTTCCGCCACTCTCTGGGCGACGGCCAGGGCGGTGGCGCCCATCTCCGTGATGGGCTGGCGCACTGATGTGAGCGGCGGGTTGAACGAGGCACCCAGCGGTAGTCCGTCGAAGCCGGTGACGGAGATGTCCTCGGGAACGCGAATCCCACGCGTGCCGAGCGCGCTGATGAGCCGAAATGCGACGAGGTCGTTGCCCGCGATAAGGGCGGTGGGACGCTCCTGCATCACCAGGATCTGGTCGGCTACGGACTCGCCGAGGTCGGCGCCCGGGGTCGCGGACAGCTCGCAGGGCACCAAGCCGCGTTCCTTGGAGAGGGTGAGATATGCCTGACGCCGATCGGCTGCGGTGCGAGTGCCGGCAAGTCCCGAGACGTATGCGATCGCCGTATGCCCGAGTTCGCAAAGGTGCTCCAACGCCAGGGCGATTCCCCGCGCGTTGTCGAGGCTGACGGTGGAGACCCCGTCCGTGCCCTCGCCCCGGTCGATTATGACGCCGTGGCGTCCGAATCCGGCGATACGAGCGCCGTCGGGGTACTCGTGGGAGTAGGGTGCGATGATCGCGAAGGGGGCGTACATCGATCGCATCGCCTCGAGATAGCGCGTCTCTGCCGTGGGGTCGTTGCCGGTGACGCACAGGACCAATTGGTATCCGCGTTCATCAGCGGCAGCCGTCATGGCTTTGGCCAGCTCCGCGAAGTACGGGTTGGTGATGTCGGGGACGAGGAGGGGCACCAAGGTGCTGGTCTTCGTCCGGAGGGCCTGGGCCAGGGGACTCATCTTGTACCCCAGTTCCTCGGCCACGCGGAGCACATGCTCGCGGGTGGACTGCTTGACGGCTTCCGGACGCGAGAATGTGCGTGACACGGTCGATCGGTGAACTCCGGCTGCTGCTGCGACATCGTCAATGCTCGGGGTGCTGCTTGTCATTGCTGTCTCCTCGTCGGCTGTAGTCATAAGCCAGCCAGATCAGAGACATGGTCTTCTCGAGATCATCAATCGTCGGGAGGCCCTCGAATCCACGATCCAACCGCTCGGCGACATTATCGACGAACACGGGGTACAGCGGATCAGAGTCGACGTCGAACTCCGAGGTCTCGGTTGCCCCGCCTGCCGAGGTGAAGGAGGCGCGTCCATCGGACCAGATGCTCGCCGTTCCGTGCGTGCCGATGCGGACGTAGGAACAGTGCCGCTTGAGCGGAGAGGACGGGAAGGCGTATCCCGTTTCGATCGTCGCGATGCGCCCGTCGCGGGTGCGGATCGTCATCGCGGAGTAGTCCTCGACGCCGGTGCCGTGCAGTGCCGATGACATCGCGGCGACGACTGAGGGGGCCTCGGCCTGCGCGGATTGGAGGAAGAGGTCTACGAAGTGGGGAGCGAGGTTGACCGTGCAGCCGCCACCGGACTGGGCGGCGTCAAGCATCCAGGGGCTGGCTTCCTCATAGCGCGAAGGAGGACCGGCGATGAACTGCACCGACTCGTACACCGAGCGACCGGCCTTTGACAGCCACAGGTCGACGGGACCTCCCCGCTGGACCAAGGGAATTGCGATCGGGACGTCGGCGGCCTTGGCGGCGTGCTTGATGTTGCGTAGTTCATCCCGGGAGACACCTGCGGGTTTTTCGACGACGATCGCGACCCCGCGCTCGATGAGAGCCAAGCAGGCCTGTTTCATCTGCGAGTGTGGAACGAAGACATAGGCGAGATCGATGTCTGTCGACTCATCGATCATCCGGCGCCAGTCGGTGTAGACGGGCGCTCCCCACAGATTCGTCAGGTCTTGGACCAGCCGGGTGTCCGGATCGGACAATCCGATGACGTTGTGCCGGACAGCGATTCTTTCGGCATACAGGGGTACATGCCAATGGGAGGCTCCCAGAACAAGGGTTCGGGCCTTGTCCATATGTCATCACCATGCCTTCGGTTGGTGCCGTGGGGCTCAGCGCATGGACCTGCGAGGGTTACCGGCGGCCGGGCAGGAAAGGTCGTACAGCTCGACCGACACCGCGATCGCTCCTCTTCGAGATCGATTGCTGAGATCGGTTGCATTAAGGATAGTCATGCTCCTCCAACAGTGTCAACACGTTGAAGACCAGCAGTCTCCGCGGGTGTCGTCGCGTCTCTATGCCTCATGCCTCAGCGAGGATCGCTCCGACTCCGGCCCCGGCGCTCACGCCGCGGCGGCGCGCTCAGCACGCTCGAGCAAGAAGGTGTTTGAGCGCTTGGTGTCGGTGGGTTCAGCCCGCCACACTCCCAAATACGAAGAGCCGGCTTAAGCTCGCTAGGTTACTGGCACGCGTACGACAAGGACTGGCTGGCTAACGATGCTCGGCGCTGAGGAGCTTGTCCAGGCGCTGGGCCAAGTCGGGCAGGTCGCGCTGCGCGGTCGTGACGAGCACGTCAATGTCGATCGACAGTATCCGTGGATGATCCGGTTGCGCAGACCGATGGGGCGATGCCAGACAATCTCTGGATGGGCCTCGCGAAAACCCCGGGAGACCTTGTTTGCCGCTTCGCCTAGTACCGTGTAGTTCCACATCAGCGCGTCGGTCCGCAGCGGATCAGCGGTGATCTCCTCGGTGCTGAAGTGTCCGATGACCTGGTGTATCCGTGACACGGCGTCCCGCATCTCGTGAAGGAAGAGATCGTCAGGCCGCGGCATAGAGTGTCTCCGCGTCGGCAAGAACCTGCTCTCGGATGAGTGGGTGTAGGGAGCGGCGGGAGACCAGATCCACCGGCCGTCCGAACAGGGTGGCGAGTTCGTCGGACAGGTCTTCGATCTCCCATCCGAGGCTCCGGCCGGGCTGAAGCTGGTAGAGCAGGTCGACGTCGCTGGAAGAACTGGCCTCTCCACGCGCAACCGACCCGAAAACATCCAGGGTCGCGATGCCGAAGCGCTGACACAATTCGCCAAGACGCTTCAGATCAACGTCGGAAACTTCTGCGATCGTCATACACCCAGTCTACGAAGTACTCCAACAAACCGTCATTGCGTATCCGACTCCGTTTTCACCTCGCGCAGTACCCGGGCGGGCACGCCGCCCACCACAACGCCCGCGGGCACATCCCGGGTGACCACCGCCCCGGCGGCCACGATCGCACCGGCCCCGATACTCACCCCCGGGCAGACGACGGCGCCCGCCCCGATCCACACGTCGTCGCCGATGCTGATGGGGGCGGGCAGCAGCGTGCCGCGCTCGGCCACGGGCTCGGCATGGTTGAGGGTCGCCAGCACCACGCGATGGCCGATCAGCACCCGGTTGCCGATGCTGATGCCGCCCTGGTCCTGGAAGCAGCAGCCGGCGTTGATGAAGACATTGTCTCCGATGTGAATGTTGCGGCCGAAGTCCGTGTGGAACGGGGGCACCAGGCCCAGCGTCCGGTTCACCGGCGTGCCGGTCAGGTGCGCGAAGAGCTCCTGAACCTCGGCGGGGGAGTGGTAGGCCCCGTTGAGCTCGGACGTCACCCGCAGGGCCTCCTGCATCGTCCGGCCGGAAACACCCTTCAGCGGTGAGTCAGACGTGATCGGCAGTCCCGCGGCCGTGTGGGCCACAAGGTCCTGCGGGCCGAGGGCGGCGCCGCCGCCGGGCTGCATGCCCGACGACGGCGCCGCGTCCGGCGGTTGAGCCGCGGATGTCATCGGCTCAGACCTCGAGCAGGACCTTGATCTCGCGGCGCTCGTCCATGGCCTTGTAGCCCTCGGCGGCGTCGTCGAGCGGAATGCGGGTGGTGAAGACCTTGCCGGGGTGGATTTCATCGGCCTGGATGCGCTTGATCAGGTCGGGCAGGAAGCGGCGCACCGGGGCGGGGCCGCCGTGCAGGTGCACCTCGGCGAAGAACAGGCCGGTGCCGTCGATCTGCTGATCGTGGCCCACGCCGACGAAGCCGACGTAACCGCCGGGCCGGCAGGAGGCGATGGCCTGGTCCATGGAGACCTGGTTGCCGACCGCCTCGACCACGCCGTGGGCGCCGTAGCCGCCGGTCAGCTCCTTGACCTTGGCCGCGCCCTCCTCACCGCGCTCGGCGATGACGACGTCGGCGCCGAACTCGCGCGCCAGGGCGGCCCGGTCCTCGTGGCGGGAGAAGGCGATGACCTTCTCGGCGCCGAGCGCCTTGGCGGCCAGCACCGCGGACAGGCCCACGGCGCCGTCACCGACGACGGCGATGGTCTTGCCCGGTCCGGCCTCGGCGGCCACCGCACCGAACCAGCCGGTGCCCAGCACGTCGGAGGCGGCCAGGTAGTCGGCCAGGCGGTCGGGGTCGTCGGGCTCCCCGCCGGGTACGGCCACCAGTGAGCCGTCGGCCAGCTCCACGCGCATGTACTGCGCCTGGGAGCCGGTGTAGGAACCGGCGTTGGCGCAGCGGGACGGGTAGCCGGCCTGGCAGATCTCACAGGTGCCGTCCGAGAGCATGAAGGAGCCGATCACGAAGTCGCCGACCTTGAGGGTCTTCACCTCGTCGCCGGCCTCCACGATGGTGCCGACGTACTCGTGCCCCATGGGGCGGTTCTCCACCGGCTCCAGGCCCCGGTAGGGCCACAGGTCGGAGCCGCAGATGCAGGCGGCGGCCAGCTTGATGACGACGTCGGTGGGCTTGACCACGCGGGGCACCTCCACGTCCTCGACGACGACGTCGCCGGGGGCGCGCATGATGACGGCGCGCATGGTCTCGGGCAGAGTTGTGGCGGTCACGAATACTCCTCGATTCGGGATGATGCGGGCGGACAACCCGCATCGGTTGTTCCTCGCCGACAAGGTTAAAACCGTCCCGGCGTCCGTCGCCAGGTATTGCCAGTGCCTGGCGACACGCCGCCGCGCCTGCCGACTATTGCCTCCTGCGCGGCAGCGGCAGAACCAGCGGGGTGTCCGTGAGCGGGTCCGGGGTCACGTGCACTTCCAGGCCGAACACCTCCTGCACCAGTTGCGGGGTGACCACCTCCCGCGGGGTGCCATTGGCCATAATGCGGCCCGCGCGCATGGCGATGATCCGATCCGCGTAGCGGCACGCCTGGTTCAAATCGTGCAGGACCGCCACGATTGTGGTGCCCAGCTCGGCGTTCAGCTCCCGGCACAGCTCCAGCACGTCCACCTGGTGGGCCAGATCCAGGTAGGTGGTGGGCTCGTCCAGGAGCAGCACGTCGGTGCGCTGGGCCAGCGCCATGGCTATCCACACCCGCTGCCGCTGCCCGCCGGACAGGGAGGCGACTCGCCTGCGGGCCAGGTCGGCCACATGCGTGCGCTCCATCGCCGCCGTCACCGCCTCGTCGTCCTGCTCGGACCACTGGTGCAGCAGCGACTGGTAGGGATAGCGGCCGCGGGCCACCAGCTCGTGCACGGTGATGCCGGTGGGGGCGATCGAGGACTGGGCGAGCATGCCGACCCTGCGGGCGAAGGACTTCGGGCGGATGTCGGCGGCGTCCTTGCCGTCGAGCAGCACCTGCCCGGCGGTGGGGGCGAGCACCCGGCTGAGCGCGCGCAGCAGCGTGGACTTCCCGCAGGCATTCGGCCCCACAATCATGGTCACCGCGCCCGGCTCGACGCGCACGGTCAGTTCGTCGATGACCGGATGCTCGGGGTGGTAGGACAGGCACACGCCCCGGGCCTGGAGCACACTCCGGCCCGGGGCGGTCTGGGCCATGGTCCGCACGGGGTTCGCGCTACTGCTCGTGAGCGGCGCTCATTTCACCGTCTGGGTGACGGTGTCCAGGACGAAGCGGGCCGCCGTTGGGCCGGCGTTGAGGTAGAAGGGGTCGTCCTCCACCTGCACGGCCTGGTCGGCCTGCACCGCCGACAGCGTCGGCCACAGCGACATGCCGGTCAGCTCGGAGGCGTCCCCGCCCTGTACGCCGAACAGGATCCAGTCGGCGTCGGCCTGGTCGAGCTGCTCCTCGGAGATGTCGATGGAGGTGTCGTCTGTGAAGGTCTGGGTGTCCGGGCGGGCCACGCCCATGTCGGCCAGCACCGAGCCGGCGAAGGAGACGGCCCCGAAGATGCGGGTGCGGTCGCCGTTCTTGCGCAGCAGGGACACGGTCACGTCATCGGCGATGCCCTCACCGGAGGAGGCGGCATCGGCGTGGAAGGCCTCCAGCCATGCCTGGGCCGTTTCCGGCCTGCCCAGGGCGTCCGCCAGCAGCAGGAAGTCCTGCTTCCAGTACTGGCCGGTGCCCTGCGTGGCCACGGTCGGGGCGATCTCGCTCAGCGAGCCGTACAGGGACTCGGCGTCCTTGCCCGCGATATTCATCAGGATCAGGTCGGGAGAGAGATTTGCGATCGCCTCCACGCTCGGCTCGGTGCGCGAGCCCACGTCGGTGATCGCCGCCAGCGCGTCGGCGTCGTCGGGGAAGGCGGTAGGCAGGTAGTCGGGGACGGTGCCGGCCCCGTCGCCGGAGGTGGCGCCGACCGGGACGATGCCGAGCGTCAGGGCGGCGTCCAGCTGGCCGGTGGAGATGATCACGACCCGTTCGGGCGCGGCCTCGATGGTGGTGTCCCCCAGGAAGTGGGTGACGGTGCGGGGGAATACGTCGTCGCCCTGACCGGAGCCCATGCCGTCGGGAATCGCGGTGGGCACGGTGGCGTCCGCCGCGGTGGTACTGGCCGCCTCCCCGGCTGCGGTGGAGGCGTCTGCCGACGCCGAGCCGGTCGCGGTGGAGGTCGTGGAGCCGGAGCAGGCGGCGAGGACGGGGACGGTGACGGCGGCGCCGAGCACGCCCAGGGCGGTGCGGCGCGAGAACAGAGAACTCATACGGTGAGGCTATCCTAAAGAACTATGTTCCGTGCAAGTGGCCTCCGTCCCCTCGCCCTGGACGCGGGGGCGCTGTGCGGCGGCATCGGCGTACTCGTCGCACTGTGTCTGCTCAGTCTCGCCGTCGGCTCCCGGCCGCTCGGCCTCGCCGAGGCCTGGGAAGGGCTGCGCGCCCACGACAACACGGTCGCCTCGCTCATCGTGTGGCGGCTGCGCCTGCCCCGCACCGCCCTCGCCGTCGTCACCGGCGCCGCCCTGGCCGTGGCCGGAGTGGTGATGCAGGCCCTGACCCGCAACCCGCTGGCCGAGCCCGGCATCCTCGGCGTCAACGCCGGCGCCTCCCTGGCGGTGGTGTTGTCCGTCTGGCTCGGCGGCATCACCACCGTGTCCGGCTATCTCTGGTTCGCCTTCGCCGGTGCGGCACTGGCCGCCGCCCTGGTTCAGCTCATGGCCCGTCGCAGTGGGGAGGCCGGCCCGGCTCGGCTGGTGCTGGCCGGCATCGCCCTGGGTGCGAGCCTGAACGCCATCACCGGTACCATCACGATGTACGACACCAGCGCCTTCGACTCCTACCGCTTCTGGGTGGTGGGCGCCCTCGAGGGCCGCGACGCGACGCTGCTGGCCTGGGTGGCCCCATTCCTCGCGGTCGGGCTTGCCCTCGCTCTCGCCTCCGGACACACCCTCAATGTGCTGGCCCTGGGCGAGGAACAGGCCGCCGCGCTCGGCGCCCGGCTGGGACGGGCCCGGATGCTCGCCCTGGCCGCCATCACACTGCTGTGCGGGGCCTCGACGGCGGCGGTGGGCCCCATCTCCTTCATCGGGCTGGTGGTGCCCCATGTGTTGCGACTGGTCCTGGGGGCCGATCAGCGGCGGCTGCTGGTGGCCTCCCTGGTGGCCGGGCCGATACTGCTGCTGGCCGCGGACATCGTCGGCCGACTGGTCATCCGCCCCGACGAACTTGAGGCGGGCGTGGTCACCGCCTTCATCGGCGGGCCCGTGCTGCTGGTCATGGTGCTGCGACGTGGGGAGACGGCCGGATGAGGGCGCGGGGCAACGGTGCGGGGGCGTCACGCGGTCAGGCGGCGCGTTCCGCGGGCTTGCGCACCGTCGCGGGGCCCGATGCCGACACACGGGCCGCGCATGCCGTGGGCCCGCCCGCCGGGCGTCTCCTGCTGCGCCCGGGCCCGGGCCGCAGCCTGATGGTGCGCCGTCGCGCCCTGGCGGTGACGACGGCGCTGGTGGCAGTAGCCGCCGCGGTCGGCGCCTACACGCTACTGACCGGCGCATATGAGTTGTCCGCCGCAGACGCCCTGCGCGTACTTGCCGGCGGCGGCAGCGAGCTAGACCGGTTCATCGTGTTGGGGCAGCGGCTGCCCCGCGTGGTCGCCGCCGCCCTGATCGGGGCCATGCTGGCGCTGTCGGGCGCCATCTTTCAGAGCCTGTCCCACAACCCACTGGGCAGCCCCGACATCGTCGGCTTCACCACCGGCGCCACCACGGGCGGCCTGCTGGTCATTCTCGTGTCCGCTACCTCCTCCACCGCCACCACCGCCCTGGGCACCACCGTCGGCGGCTTCGCCACCGCCGCGGTAGTGGTGATGGTGGCCATGCGGCGCGGCGGGGCCGGCGAGAACCTGGTACTGGCGGGCGTCGCCCTGTCCCAGACCCTCTCCGCACTCAACGACTACCTGCTCTCGCGCGCCACCATCCAACAGGCCGAGGTGGCCCGTGCCTGGCAGTACGGGTCCCTGAACGCCATCACCTGGGCGCAGGTGCGGCCGCTGATCGTGGGGGCCGCCCTTCTCATTCCACTTTCCGCCTGGATGGGTCGGCCCGCCGCGGTCCTGGAGCTGGGCGACGACGCCGCCACCTCCCTCGGGCTGGGCGTGGGGCGGCTGCGGGCCGCGATGGTCGGCTACGGGGTGGTGCTCGCAGCCGTGTGCGTGGCCGTGGCCGGCCCCATCGGATTCCTGGCACTGGCAGCACCCCAGTTGGCGCAGCGACTGGCCCGGACGGCGGGGCTGACGCTGTCCGTCTCCGCCGCCATGGGCGCCGCGCTGCTGGTGGTCGCCGACCTGCTGGCGCAGCGGCTGCTGGCACCCTTCCAGATCCCGGTCGGTTTGCTGTCGGCCGCCTGCGGCGGGCTGTACCTCATGTGGCTGTTGGGGCTGCGCGGGGCGACCGACATCGGTGGCAGGTGAGGAGAACCGCGGCGGCATGCGCGTTCGCATCGTGAGGGACGTCGGTCGATACGGAGACTCTTCATGCGCACGTTCATGCGGCGAAGCTGTCCTTGGATTGTTGCGGCCCACCCGATTTATTACGGTAGTCGACGTGAAAAAGAAGCTGGGTGGTACGCCCGACGGCGGCCGCCCCGATGCCGGGCGGACGGGCACAGACGGGCGAGCCCGCACACCCAGGCCTCATCGCCGTCGCCGCACTCAGGTCCGCCGCAATGCGGTGGTGCTGGCCTGGCTGGTGGTCGCGGCTGCGCTCGCGGTCGGCGTCATCGGCGGGCCGCTGGCGGCCTGGGGCACCTGGCTGCCGCTGCACGCCCTGTTGCTCGGCGGCATCGGTTCGGCGATCACCATCTGGTCGGCCCACTTCGCCGATACCCTGCTGCACCGCCCCGCGCTCGGCGGCGCCGGGCTGCTGGACGTGCGCCTGCATGCCCACAGCCTCGGTGCCATCGCGGTGCTGGTCGGCATCACCGCCGGGCGTCCCGCCGTCACCCTGGCCGGGGTGACGGCGGTGCTCGCTTGCGCGCTGTTGGGTGTGGCTGCGATCGGCGTCCAATACCGCCGCGCCCTGGCACCCAGGATGGCGCCCCTGGTCTTTCATTACCTGGCCGCACTGAGCCTGTTGGGAATCGGCGCGGTCCTGGGCTACCTCACCTCCTGGGCCGACCGGCGCGGTACCGCCGCCCTCGCCGACACCTACTACCTCGCCCACACCACCACCATGCTGCTCGGCTTCGTCGGCATCACCGTGCTGGGCACGCTCACCGTGCTGTGGCCGACCATGCTGCGCACCCGCATGGAGCCGACCGCCGCCCGCTGGGCGACCCGGGGACTGCCACTCCTCGTGGCGGGCGTCGCCATAACCGCCTGCGCGGGCCTGTGGCGTATGGCGGCGGGAATCGGCGTGGTCGTGTACCTGATCGGTGCCGCCGCCGTGGTCCTGCCCGCCGCGGTGACGGCCCGGCGCGTGCCGCCCACCTCCTTCGCCACCATGAGTGCGGCGGCGTCGGTGGGCTGGCTGCTGGCCTGCGTGGGCTACATCGGCACCGGTATCGTCCTGGCCGACGACGTCGCCGCCGCCCGCGAGGTCATCCACACCGTCCGGGTGGCCCTGGGCGCCGGATTTGCGCTGCAGATTGTGGCCGCCGCGCTGAGCTACCTCACCCCGGTCATGCTGGGTGGGGGCCCGGCCGCCGCCCGCGCCACCAACGCCATCCTGGACCGGGCCGCCGCCTGGCGGGTGGTGACGGCCAACGGCTGCCTGCTGATCGCCGTCGCCCAGATGCTGCCCGAGGCGGTGCGGCTGGCCGCGGCGGTCGTTGGCGCCGCCGTGGCCGGCTACGTGCCGGTGGGCATCGCCCTGGCGTTGCGGCGGGTGTTGCGCGGCGAGAAGCACGAGGGAGGACGCCCGTGAATGATCGCGCCGAAGACGATGCGGACCGTCCCCAGGCGGCTCCGGCGGCCCGCGGTGGCGTCGGCATCCCACAGGGGCGCGCGGCCGTGACCGCCGGCACCGCTCCCGCCGTCGGCCGTGGCCAACGTCGAGCCGACGCCGCCCCTCAGGCGCGCCTGGATCGCCGCGGCGTGCTCCTGGGCCTGCTCACCACCGGGGCGGCCGTGGCCACCGGCGCCGGCATCGCCGCCTGGCGGGCCACCCGCACCCCGTCAACGGAGGCCGGTCCCGTGGCCGTCACGGGGCGGACCACCACCGTGACCGTCGCGGTCGAGGGGATGCGCTTCGTGCCCGACACCGTGGACGTTCCCGCCGGCAACCGGCTGGTGCTCACCCTGGACAACACCGGTGACCAGGTCCACGACCTCGTGCTCCAGCTTGACGACGGGACCACCGCCTCCACCGGCCGCGTCCCCGCCGGCGAGACCGGCAGCCTCGATGCCGGTGTCGTCTCCGGCCCGCTGGAGGGCTGGTGCTCCATCGCCGGGCACCGCGCCCAGGGCATGGTCTTCCACGTCACCGCTGCCGGGCAGGCCGCCGCTTCGACTACGGCGACTGCGGCCGGGGCGGGCGACGCCGTACTCGATTATGCCGCCGCCCTTCCCGACGATGTGGAGCCCTTCGACGCCGTGCTGGCGCCCGCCGACACCGCCAACACCGTCCACGAGCACACCTTCACCGTCACCGAACAGGCCATGTATGTGGGCGGCGGCGTCACCCAGCGGCGGATGACGTACAACGGGCAGGTGCCCGGCCCGGTGCTGCGCGGTCGGGTCGGCGACACCTTCCGCATCACCCTGGTCAATGAGGGCTCCATGAGCCACTCGATCGACTTCCACGCCGGCGTCATCTCCTCGGACGCGCCCATGCGCTCCATCGACCCCGGCGACTCGCTCGTGTACGAGTTCACCGCCCAGCGCTCCGGCATCTGGCTGTACCACTGCTCCACCGCCCCGATGAGCGTGCACCTGGCCTCCGGCATGCATGGTGCCGTCATCATCGACCCGCCCGGGCTCGCCGCGGCGGACCGGGAGTTCGTCATGATCCAGTCCGAGCTCTACCTCGGATCCGAGGGCGGAGAGACCGACGCGGACAAGGTGGCCGCCAAGACCCCCGACCTGCTGGCTTTCAACGGCATCGCCTTTCAGTACCGCGACCGGCCGCTGACGGCGAAGCC
This sequence comes from Actinomyces sp. Z5, assembly GCF_003287795.1. NCBI lineage: Bacteria > Bacillati > Actinomycetota > Actinomycetes > Actinomycetales > Actinomycetaceae > Actinomyces > Actinomyces sp. Z5. Next base: position 41,326 of record NZ_QMIN01000049.1, on the reverse strand, counting down.
GGGGGAGCGGCTGCGCTTCTGGGTGCTCGACGCCGGGCCCTCCCTGCCGACGTCCTTCCACATCGTTGGGCTGCAGTTCGACCAGGTCTTCCACGAGGGCGCCTGGACGCTGGGCGGGCCCGACGACGTCGGCGCCGGCTGGTCCGGCGGCAGCCAGGCGCTCGGGCTGCAGCCCGCCCAGGGCGGCTTCGTGGAATGCGTGCCGCCGGCCCCGGGCACCTACACGTTCGTCACCCACGCCTTCGCCGACATGGAGAAGGGCGCGATGAGCTACCTGCGGGTCACCGGCTGAACCCTGAACTATCGGCTGGCCACGGTTTCGACAGGCCGGTGTTCGGCTGATGCGGCGGCCTGGGGTACGGGCGGTTCGCCGGTCGGCGTCGTCGTGGCTGCCCGTGCCATCACGTGACAGCCGTCGGCACACAGTGGGATGACCGAGAATGTCGGCGCCCCCGTGCCTGCCTCGACGGCATCCGCGGCGCCGCCGTCCGTGCGGTCGGCGGAGGCGGGGCCGCCCGTGTGCGGGCGGGCGAAGCGCTCGTTGAGGAAGCCCTCGTGCATGCGGCACACCAGCCGGTGCGGCGGCCGGGAGGCGGTCATCAGCGGGCACGCCTTGAGGGTGATCTGCTCGCCGTCGAACTCGGGGGCGAAGCCCATATGCGACAGGTGCGGCAGCATGGCGGTCAGCCGCGTCGTCGACGTGGCAGTCGATGCCGCGGAGGCGGCGACCTGCGCCGTCGGGGCCGCGGGCTCATCGGGGAGCAACTGAGCCCAGCGCCGGCCGATCGCCTCTGCCCGCCGGCGGGCCTGCTCACCGTCGCCGAGCTGCTCGACAATCGCATCCAGCAGGGACAGGTAGGAGCCGACCACCTGCGCCGGATCGGGGCCGGCCGGTGCGTAGCGCAGGGCGGGGCGACCTCGCCGCCCTGTGGGGGCAGCGGACACCGCCACCAGGCCCGCCTCCACCAGGGCGTCCAGGTGCTCGCGCACCGTGTTGTGGTGCAGCTCGAGACTCCGGGCCAGCTGCGCCGCCGTGACCGACCGGCCTGACTCCTCCACCGCTGCCAGTACGCGGCGGCGCGCCGGCGACAACTCGGCGCGTGCCGACAGGTCGGTCCAGGCGGAGCGGGGAAGGAGAGCCCCGGCAGTCGGGGAAGCGGACATGTGTTCAGACTAACGTCCGCCGCCGCAGGGCAGGGAGGAAACAAGGCGCCGAACCGGGCACGTTTTCGCCGCGACTGCGGCCGTTACCGCCGCGGACGCGCAGGGCGGGTCAAGGCCCAGTAAACCGGCAGCGGCGGGGCGTCGAGCGTCGCCGCCAACGAGAATCCCAGGCGTTCGTACAACCGTCGCGATGCCGGCGTGGTCGACTCCAGGTGTGCGGCCACGCCGTCGGCGTCGACGCGCTCCAGGCCGTGGCGCAGCAGCGCCGTGCCCACGCCGGAGCCGCGGGCGCCGGGAGCGACGGCGAGCATGTACAGGTACCAGTACGGCTGCGGCGGCTGGGCCGACTCACACTGGGCCGCATCTAGCAGCACCAGCTCCCAGGCGCCGCCCAGCAGGTCCAGGTCGACCCCGTCGAGTGGCTCGGAGCCGAACGGTCCCGTGGCATGTCGGTCCTGGGCGGGCGCATCCCACAGGGCGACGCCGAGCAGCCGCTCGTTCGGGGTGCCGGCGTCAGCCACCGCCAGGTCGACGTGCGCACCGGCCCGTTGAGAGGCGTCGGGGGAGAGATAGTGAGCGGTCAACTCGCAGCGGTGCAGGTGATCCAGGGCCGCCACCGGCTTCGGGGCCCGCGCGGCGATGGTGCGCATGAGTGGATCTGCGGTGAACACCTCGGTGAGTAGTTTGGCCACTGCATCCAGGTCCGCTGTCCCGCCGGGGCGGATAACAGGGCTGCTGGTGCTGACTGGCATGCGGGCCATGGCTGCTTTCCTCTCCCTGAGACCGGCACGAGTAACACCCAGAGACTAGAGGGGCTCGTTGTGTTTGCGGGTGTGGGGGCCGTCTGCTACGCCACTTCACCGTCAGCAACGCCACTTCGGGGTTAACAACGCCTGTTAACGGTCTGCTGAAGGCTCCTGGGGTATACAGCAGACCGTTAAGTAGCGTTGTTAACGTCTGACCGGCGTAGCAGACACCCCCACCCACCACACTCCCGACCCGTCCGGTCGGTTCCATGCACATCAGGTGCAACTGGCGGAGATGTCCCTGGCCGAACTGGACCGTCATCCACGCCCGACCCGCCATTTCCGGAACTCCGGTCTCGCTCGCACAGCGCCGACTCGGCTGTGCAGCTCCAGTTCGCTCCGGCTCACCGGCGGTGCGCCGTCGGGGTCGTGGGGTCCTCGGCCTCCAGCGCGGGGGCGAGTAGACGTCGGAAGGAGTCCACCCGGGCCCGACGCCGCTCACGCTCCGCCGGCTCCGGCGCGGCGTCGGCGACCCACTCATCCAGGGCACACTCGATAACGCCGGCCTCGTGCGTGCAGCCGCGCGGGCAGTCCTCGGCGACCTCGGTCAGATCCGGGAAGCCGCGCAGCACGTCCGCGCTGGACACGTGCGCCACCCCGAAGGAGCGCACCCCGGGCGTGTCGATCACCCAGCCGCCACCCGGCAACTCGAGTGCCTGCAGATTGGTGGAGGTGTGGCGCCCGCGTCCGGTGACCACATTCACCTCGCCGGTGACCCGGTCCGCTCCGGGCACGAGCGCGTTGATGAGCGTGGACTTGCCGACCCCGGAGTGTCCGACGAACACCGAGGTGCGCCCGCCGATCAGCGCGCGCACCGCCTCCACGCCGTCGCCGCCGGCGCGGGACGCCTCGGCCCGGCTGGACGGATCCAGTCGCGTTGACACCGAGCGCACGCCCAGCGGCTCGTAAAGAGCCAGCAGCGGGGCGGCGTCGGCCAGGTCCGCCTTGGTCAGGACCAGTAGCGGTTCCATGCCGGCGTCGTAGGCGGCCACCAGATACCGGTCGATCATGCGCGGGCGCGGCTCCGGGTCCGCCAGGGCGGTGACGATCACCAGCAGGTCGGCGTTGGCCACCACGGGCCTCTCCGTGCCGGCCGCGTCCCCGTCCTCGGCGCTGCGGCGCAGCAGGGTGCGGCGCTCGTCGACGCGCACCATGCGGGCGAGGGTGTCCTTGCGGCCGGAGGTGTCCCCGACGACGGCGACCCGGTCCCCGACCACGACCTTCCCGCGTCCCAGCTCGCGGGCCTTTATCGCGGTGATGTCGCCGCTGCCGTCGGTGGTGAGAGCGGGGTCCTCCAGGCGGATGCGGTAGTGGCCGCGATCGATGCGGGTGACCATGCCGGGCACGGCGTCGGCGTGGGCGGGGCGCTGCTTGGTGCGGGGGCGCGAGCGCTTACCGGGGCGCACCCGCACCCGCGGATCGTCGGTGCCGATGTCGCGGCGTGCCATCAGCGCCCCTCCCGGTCGGCCAGCAGCTTCGCCCACAGGGCGGGGAAGTCGGGGAGGGTCTTGGCGGTGCAGGCGATGTCGTCCACTTCGATTCCGGGGACGCCCAGGCCGACGACGGCCGCGAAGGTCGCCATGCGGTGGTCTGCGTAGGCGCGCAGCCGGGCCGGGTGCAGGTGCACCCCGGTGGGCAGCGCGTCGATCTCCAAACCGTCGGCGGTCTGCCGAGCCGTCCCGCCGATGCGGCTGATCTCGGTGGTCAGTGCGGCCAGGCGGTCGGTCTCGTGCCCGCGCAGGTGGCCGATGCCGCGCAGGCGCGAGGCGTGCCCCTGCGCGGAGGCCAGGGCCGCCAGCGCCGCCACCGTGGGGGTCAGCTCCCCGACGGCGGACAGGTCGGCGTCGATTCCGTGCAGTTCGCCGGTGCCGACCGCAGTCAGTGTCAGCGAGCCGTCCGCCTCACGGGCCTGCTCGACGGCGCCGCCCAGAGACGGCAGCAGCCACCGCCAGGCGTCGCCCGCCTGGGTGGTGTGCGCCGGCCAGTGACGTACGCCGACACGCCCGCCGGCCACCAGCGCCGCCGCCAGGAATGGGCCCGCGTTGGACAGGTCCGGCTCAATGACCAGCGTGCCGCCCCGCGGCGCGCCCGGGTGAACCGTCCAGGTGCGTGCACCCACGGGGGCGCCGGCGTCCGGCTCGTCCACGGCGATGCCGCGTTCGCGCAGGAACTCCACGGTCATGGCCACATGGGGCAGGGACGGCACCGGCCCGGTGGGGGTGACGGCCAGGCCGCCGGGCAGCAGGCACCCGGCCAGCAGCAGCGCGGACAGGAACTGGGAGGAGCCGGAGGCGTCCACGCTCACCCGGTGCGGGGCCTCGGGGCGGGCCGGGTCGGCGGGGCGCAGCGGCCCTCCGCCGCCGGGGCCGACGCGCACGGGCAGGAAGCCGGGATCACCAAGGTAGCCCACCTCGGCGCCGAGCGCGGTCAGGGCGTCCAGCAGTGGCGCCAGTGGGCGACGGTGGGCGGCGGCGTCGCCGTCGAAGACCACGGGTGCGTCGGCCAGGGCCGCCAATGGCGGCACGAAGCGCATCACCGTTCCGGCCAGACCGCAGTCGATACGGGCCACCCCGTCGGCGCCGGCGCGGACCGGGAACGGGCGGGGCGCGGGCGTGACCCGCAGGACGGCGTCGGCGCAGGCACCGGAATCGTCAGGAAGTTCCTCGAAGCGGGCCCCGAGCGCTGTTAGGGCGGCGCGCATGAGTTCGGTGTCGCGGGAGCGCAGGGCGCCGCGCAGCGTCGTCGGGTCCCCCGCCACCGCCGCCGCCACCAGGGCCCGGGCCGTAAGCGACTTCGACCCCGGCAGGTCTATGACGGCATCGAGCGGCCCGGAGGCGGCAGGCGCCGGCCAGGGGGCAGCATCCACCGCACTCACAGCGCGTCGACGATGGCGTTCAGGGCCGCGCTCGGGCGCATGACGGCGTCGGCCAGGGCCGGATCGGGCAGGTAGTAGCCGCCCAACTCGACCGGGTGCCCCTGCACCGCCACCAGCTCGGCCTGCACCTGCTCATTGACCGCACCCAGCTGTTCGGCCACGGGCGCGAAGCGCGCGGCCAGGTCGGCGTCGGCCGTCTGTGCCGCCAGCTCGCGTGCCCAGTACAGGGCCAGCCAGGCGTGGGAGCCGCGGTTGTCGATGCCGCCCAGGCGGCGGGCGGGGGAGCGCTCCTCCTGCAGCAGCGTGGTGGTGGCCGCGTCCAGGGCGTCGGCCAGCACCGTCGCCCGCGCGTTCCCGCTCACCTGCGCCACATGCCGCAGCGCCTCCGCCAGCGCCAGGAACTCACCCAAGGAGTCCCAGCGCAGGTAGTCCTCTTCAAGCAGCTGGCGCACGTGCTTGGGGGCGGAACCCCCGGCGCCCGTCTCGTACAGGCCGCCGCCGTTCATCAGCGGCACCACCGACAGCATCTTGGCGCTCGTACCGACCTCCAGGATGGGGAACAGGTCGGTGTTGTAGTCGCGCAGTACGTTCCCGGTCACCGAGATCGTGTCCTCGCCGCGGCGCGCCCGCTCCAGCGACAGGCGGGTGGCCGCCACCGGGTCCAGGATCCGGATGTCCAGGCCGGTGGTGTCCTCATCGGCCAGGTAGCGCTCCACCAGGGAGGCGATGGTGCGGTCATGGGCGCGTTCAGGATCCAGCCAGAACACGGCCGGCGCCCCGGTGGCGCGCGCCCGCACCACGGCCAGGTGCACCCAGTCGCGTATGGCCGCGTCCTGAGCCTGGCAGGCGCGCCAAATGTCCCCGGCCTCGACGGCGCTGGACAGCAGCACGGTGCCGGCCGGCTGGCCCGTGCCCGCGGTGACGACGACCTCGACGGTGCCGTCGGCGGGGATCAGGAAGGTCTTGTCGTGGCTGCCGTACTCCTCGGCCTTGCGGGCCATCAGCCCGACGTTCGGCACCGAGCCCATCGTGCGCGGGTCCAGGGCGCCATTGGCCTTGCAGTCCTCGATGACGGCCTCGTACACGCCGGCGTAGGAGGAGTCGGGGATGACGGCGAGGGTGTCGTCCATGGAGCCGTCGGCATTCCACAGCTTGCCGCCCGCGCGGATCATGGCGGGCATGGAGGCGTCGATGATCACGTCGGAGGGCACGTGCAGGTTGGTGATGCCGCGGGTGGAGTCCACCATGTTCAGCCGTGGCCCGGCCGCCATCTCCTCGCGCAGGCTCGCCCGGATCCGCTCACCCTCGGGCAGGTCATCCAGACCCGTCAGGATCGAGGCCAGCCCGTCCTCGGCGCGCAGTCCGGCGGCCGCCAGCACCTCACCGTAGGTGTTGAAGGTCCGGGGGAAGAAGGCGCGCACAACGTGCCCGAAGATGAGCGGGTCGGAGACCTTCATCATGGTGGCCTTCAGGTGCACCGACAGCAGCACGTCGTCGGCCTTGGCGGCGGTGTTGGCCCGCGCCAGGAACTCATCCAGCGCCCGCGCCGACATGAAGGTGGCGTCCACCACCTCCCCGGCCGTCACCGGCAGCTCCTCGCGCAGTACCACCGGCTCGCCGCCGTCGGCGGGAACCAGCCGGATCTGCACGGTGCCGGCCTCGGGAACCACCACGGAGCGCTCGTTGTGACGGAAGTCGTCGGCATCCATCGTGGCCACGCGCGTCTTGGAGTCCGGACTCCACGCGCCCATGGAGTGCGGGTGTGTGCGCGCGTAGGCCTTGACGGCCTGCGGGGCGCGGCGGTCGGAGTTGCCCTCGCGCAGCACTGGGTTGACGGCGGAGCCCTTGACGGCGTCGTACGCCTCGCGCACCTGCCGCTCGGCGTCGGTGGCCGGCTCGTCGGGATAGTCGGGCAGGTCGTAGCCCTTCTCGCGCAGCTCGGCGATGGCGGCCTTGAGCTGCGGCAGGGAGGCCGAGACATTGGGAAGTTTGATGATGGTGGCGGCCGGGTCCTGGGTGAGAGCGCCAAGCCGGGCCAGGTCGTCGTCCGCCAGCCCGAAGGCGGCCAGAATGCGGCCCGCCAGGGAGATGTCCGCGGTGCCCACGCTCACGTCGGCGGCGCGGGTGAACCCCTTGATGATGGGCAGCAGGGAGCGGGTCGCCAGCATCGGCGCCTCGTCGGTCAGCGTGTAGATGATGTCGGGCGTCGCGGCGGGGGCGCTGTTGGCGTTCTGGTCTGTCACCGGTCGTGTTCCTTCGTGTTCCTCAAGGTCGGCTGGGGGCTTGGCCCGTGTCCCCGGCGTCGGCCGGCGGGGCTCTCGCCCCCGAGGGTAGCGCGGCGCCGCGTCGATTTGTGCTGTGGCCGGTCGAAGTTGCGCCCCGACCGCCACAAGCGCAGTGGCCAGGCGAAGCCGCAAGTGGCGGGCCGGGACCGCCAACCCCCCATTTGGACCGCCTCTTTCTGCCCGGACCGCCGTAGTGCGCCACTGGGGAGGTCCAAACCGACGAGCGCGGTCCGGTTTGCGCGATAAAGCTGCGCGGACGATTCCGGCGGATGGCTCAGGCCGACTGCGTCGGCTCGTACTGGGCGCGTACCTGTTCCTCCGCGGCCGCAATTGCTGCCTGAACCTGACGTCGGTTCTCGCGCCGCCACGCCAGCGACGGGCGCCCCTCACGGTCCGCCGCGGACAGGGCCAAGCCCGCCCCGATGGCGGCGGAGCGCATTAGCCCCGACATGGCCTGCTTGCGCGCGTCCTGGCCCTTGACGGCCCACACCGGGTTGTTCACCAGCGTCAGCGGAATGTTGAGCGTCGCCAATACGGCTGCGCAGGTGCGCGGCGCCCGTCCCGTGGCCAGGCCCAACCCGGCCACTACGCTCACGACGCCGCTGATGCGGGTAAGCAACTCGGCGTCCGAGTGCAGCACCGGCGGCAGCCCGGCCTTCTCCAGCACCGGCTGCACCTTTTCAAACTTCTCCGCGTGCCGCTTGGGTCGGGCGAGGGCGTCAATGCCATCGACAATGAAGGGGGCGGCAAGCGCCGGGCGGGCAACGATGCGCAGAAGGTCCATACCCCCCATCTTCGCGCACCGCGGCGCCCGGTGCCAGTAGCCGGCGACAACAGCCGGGAATGCGCGGGCCCGCGGAGTCGTTTAGGACGGCGATGATTGCTTCTTACACCCGCCCCGCCCCGGGGGCATCTCCCACGGCCGCGCCGGGAATCGGCGTAGCCCCCGGCCTGGTGCCTGCCATGACCTCGTTACCGCGGGGCGCCCAGCGGCGCACTACTGGTACGGGCGGGCTAGGCTCGTGGTCGATGACGGACACAGACGATCACCGCCCCACGGACCGGCTTGGCGTGGCACAGTCCCCTGCCGAGGCGGAGCCCGACGACCTCGACCGTGCCCCGGCCGACGAGTCTGCCGAAGCCCGCGCGGCCCGCTTCGAGGCCGACGCCCTGCCTTATCTGGACCAGCTCTATGGCGCCGCTTTGCGTATGACCCGCAACCCGGCTGACGCCGAGGACCTGGTGCAGGACACGTACGCCCGCGCCTTCGGCGCCTTTCACCAATACCGGCCCGGCACCAACTTGAAGGCCTGGCTCTACCGCATCCTGACCAACACCTTCATCAACACCTACCGCAAGAAGCAGCGTGAGCCGCTGCAGTCCGACGCCGACACGGTCGAGGACTGGCAGCTGCACCGGGCCGCCTCCCATGACTCCGTCGGGCTGCCCAGCGCCGAGAACCTGGCGTTGGACGAGCTGCCGGACGAGGAGATCAAGGCGGCCTTGGGGGAGCTCAGCGAGGAGCGGCGGCTGGCCGTTTACCTGGCCGACGTCGAGGGCTTCTCCTACAAGGAGATCGCCGAGATCATGGGCACCCCCATCGGCACGGTCATGTCGCGCCTGCACCGTGGGCGCCGGCAACTACGTGAGCTACTTGCGGACCACGCCCGCCAGCTGGGCTATGTCAGCGCGGAGGAGAAGAACTAATGGGTGAGAAGAACCCGACCGAGCCCTGTTCGTGCGCGGAGGCCCGTACCCACCTGGAGCGCTTCCTCGACCATGAGGTCGACCAGGATCTTCAGGCCCGCCTGGCCGAGCATGTCGCTTCCTGCGAGCACTGCTCCCGCCAGGCCGACGCCGAGCGGCATCTACGCGAGTTGGTCCGCTCCCGCTGCGCCGAGCAGGCTCCGCCCGCGCTGCGCGCCCGCGTCCTGGGTTACCTGTCCGCGGCGCGCATCAGCTCCACGACGACGTCGGTCGTCTCCACCACGCGGGTCACGGCCACGGTGGTGCGCACCGAGCGCATCGAACGCGGCTGAAGCGCCCGGCGGAGCGGTCGCCGCGGTGATCTGTGTTCGCATTCACCGCCGCCGCGGGGCGGTCGGCTGGCAGCGACTGGCCGCGATGTGCGAAAATACCCGGCGTTCCGTGCCCCTCGGGGCGGAGAAGAACCACCACACATGAGGAGGCAGGAATGAGCAAGCGCGGTCGGAAGCGTCGTGCACGCGCCAAGAACAGCGCCAACCACGGCAAGCGTCCCAACGCCTGAGACGGGTGGGGCGGCGTCTCGGCGCCGCACTCGACTACCTACGACCGGCCGGTCACCACAGTGGTGACCGGCTGTTGTCGTATTGCTGTTGTGAGCGTGCCCACCGCGTCGGCCGCGTCTACGAGCGTCTTGCCGAGGCGGCGCGGCTGTGGCCTCACCCCGCCCGCAGACTCCGGCGTCGGAATGCGAGCAGAGACGCAATCAACGTTATGACCGCTGCAACGCCCTGACCGACGATTACTCGCGGGTCCGCATCGTCGACGGGGAGTACACCGACCGCGTGTGCCGGTGACAGATCCCGTGCCCATTCCGGCAGATCCAGAGCCTCTGCGAGGAAGCCGATCACTGCCGTCCACAGGATGATCGTCCAGTTCAGTATCGGCCAGCGCGGGCCGAGGGCCGCGAGCAGCGCGGAGACGGAGCCCACAAGGAGAACGGGGACCAGATAGTACCCGCCGATCTCGAGCGCCGTGTCGAATGCCTCCTTCTGCCCGGACGTCGCCCAGGTGCTCAGCCCCAGCAGCAGCGCGGATGCGATGAGTACGACCGCGGACGAGACCAGTGTCGTCGCCCACCAGCCGACCCACAGCCGTGCCCGACTGCAGCGGGTGGACAGCAGCAGCCCCAGGCGCCCGATGGACTCCTCCGCCCCCAGGCGGGCGGCTCCCTGCACGGAGACGGCGGCGGCCGCGGCCACCATGACGGTCGCGGCCATGGCCGCCATCAGGTCCGTGCCCCGTTCCAGTCCCATGGCCGCCAACGTTGAGGGGTTCGCCTGGATGATCCGAGTCATCTCCTCGCTGAACAGTCCAATGAAGAGTGTCCACAGGCAGGTGAGGGCGAGGAAAGGCGTCGTTGTCGTTCGTTCCAGCACCAGTGCCAGTCGCCAGGCCGCCTGGCGAGCAGGATCGTGGGCCGGTCCGGGGCGTGGAGTGAAGACGCCGGCTCCCACATCCCGGTGCCAGGCCGCAATCGCGCAGGCGACCAGTAGGACGAGTGAGGCGGTGCCATAGGCCATCAGGGGCCAGGCCTGCGGATCATCGAAGGCGCGCACCTCCGGCAGCCACCCGAGCGGACTGGCCCAGGTCGCCTCCCACTCCAGGCCGTCGACGATGAAGCGGACCAGAAAGGCCATCAGCACAATGCCGATTCCGAGCTGCCGAGCGGTAACGGCCTGCTGACACAACTGGCCCAGCAGAAGACCGACGACGGCGAAGAACAGCATGCAAGCACCTGCTCCAGCGGCGTACCAGGCGGACCCCCGAGCGGGCAGACCGGCCGCCGTCATGCCCACAGCCATAAGCAATCCGGTGGCGGCAGCGGTTAACGCCAGCAGCATGGTCGCTGCCGCCAAGGGCGCCAGCCGCCCCACCCGCGAGGCGGTCAGCAGCTCGGTGCGCCCGGTCTCCTCCTCACGACGGGTCAGGCGAATGGCCGTCAGCAGACCCAGCACCGGAAACAGTATCTGCCCCATGAAGCCGACCTCCACCCCGGTGATGCCACCCAGGGAGGCCAGTCCGTAGCCGCGTCCGTTGAAGGCGGTGCTGGGGATCGACGCGCCGGCGGTGGCCGCGTACTCCGCTCGTGCGGCCGAGGTCGGATACAGGCCCTTGACGCCGACCGCGACCGCCACTACCAGGGTCACGCAGGCCCACGTGCTCAGCGTCAGGGACGGCCAGGACGTGCGCAGCCCCAGGATCATCATCCGCGGCAGACCGGTAAGGGGACGAGTAACGAGCAGGCGGGGGCGGCTCATCGCTGGTCACCGCTGCTCATGATGTAGTTGTCCAGAAACAGCTGCTCGAGGCTCGGCGGACGGAGTTCGAGTTGCACCGGACGCGCCGCGCTCAAGGCCGCCAGGACCGCGGGCAGGGCCTCAACATTGGCCAGAAGCGTGGTGCGCACCCCCCGGGGTACGGCATCCGTCTGTAGACGGTCAACGCCCTCGATCCCCGCCAGCCCCGGCAGCGCGGTTGCCGTCACCGCATCGACGGCGGTGGCTCGGCCGGAACGCAGCTCGGCCAGGCGGCCGGTGAAGACGGCGCGCCCGGCGCGTACCACGGTTACCGTCTCGCACAGGGCCTCAACCTCGGCCAAGATATGGCTTGAGAGCAGCACCGTGGTGCCCGCCTCGGCGCGCTCGGCGACGACTTGCTGAAACACGGCCTCCATGACGGGGTCGAGTCCCGAGGTGGGCTCGTCCAGGATGAGCAGCTCAACGTCGCAGGCCAGCGCCGCCACGAGCGCCACCTTCTGCCGGTTGCCCTTGGAATAGGTGCGGAAACGGCGCGTGGGGTCCAGGTCGAAGCGTTCAACGAGTTCGTCGCGTCGCCGACGGTTCATGTTGCCGTGGAACCCGCCGAGCAAGTCGATGCACTGTCCACCGGTCAGGCCCGGCCACAGCATGGTGTCTCCGGGGACGTAGGCGAGGCGGGCGTGGATATCCACGGCGCGCTCCCAGGCATCCATCCCCAACACCGTGATACGGCCGCAATCCAGCCGCAACTGGCCGAGCGCGGCGCGAATGGTGGTGGACTTCCCGGCACCGTTGGGGCCGAGGAATCCGTGTATCTCGCCGCGAGAGACGATCAGATCGAGCCCGTCCAGGGCGGTGAGTTTGCCGAAGCGTTTGACGAGTCGGGAGGCGTCCACCGCAAAATCTGACAGTGACTTGCTCATGACAGTGACTGTACTTGATAGTGTGTGGCTGTCAAGCCCGCAGGGTGACGGTGTCCGCAGGGTGACGGCGTCAGGCGACAGGAGGTGTGATGCCCATGGTCGATTCCCCCTCGACGGGTGTGGTGTCGGCTCCTCGTCCGGGCCTGCGTGCCCGCAAGAAGGCCGCGACGATGCGTCATATCCAGGATGAGGCGCTTCGTCTGTTCGAGGCGCGGGGCTTCGATACGGTCAGCATTGAGCAGGTCGCCGAGGCCGCGCTGGTCTCACCCAGCACTGTTTACCGGTACTTCGGCACCAAGGAGGGACTCGTCCTTCATGACGAGTACGACGAACAGATACGCGACCAGTTGGGGCATCGCCTGGCTCAGGGGATCGACCTGGCCGACGCGGTGAGCCGAGTTCTGGATGACATCTGGACCGATCACTTCGGCCACGACCAGGAGATGGTCGTGCTGCGTACACGTCTGTGTTTTGAGGTCCCCTCCATTCAGGGGGCCATGTCCCTGGTGATAAACCAGGAGGTTGATGCCATCGCCGCGGAGGTGGCCCGGTCCGGGCGATGGAACTTCGCCACCGCTCGGGTTCTTGCCTCCGGGGTGTTCTGGGCGTTCATGGCCGTGCTGCGCAACTGGCATGATCAGGGCTACGCGACGGATCTGCGCGCCGGCATTGAGGAGGTCATCGCGTGGCTGCCCGCGCTGGAGAAGGCCGTTTCCTGATTACTCCTTGACTGCCCCCTCGGTGAGTCCACCCTTCCAGAACCGCTGGAGCACGAGCATGAGGATCGCCAGCGGAATGACACTGAGCAGTGCCCCGCCGATGGTCAACTGATAGAACTCCGGCAGCCGATTGGTTTGGGACAGCCATGTGTTCAGTCCCAGGGTGATGGGGTAGAGGCGCTCGTCGGCGAGCATGATCAACGGCAGGAAGTAGTTGTTCCAGATCGCCACGAACTGGAACAGGAAGACGGTGACCAGGGCGGGCACCATCTGTCGCAGCGCGATCCGGTGGAAGATCGTCAGTTCCCCGGCCCCGTCGATCCGGCCTGCCTCGAGCAGTGAGGTGGACACCGCGGCGTCGGCGTAGATCCGGCACAGGAACAGGCCGAAGGGGGAAACGACGGCGGGGATTAGGACGGCCAGGTAGGTGTTGGTGATCCCGATCCGGCTGAACACGAGGAACAGCGGCAGCGCAGTGGCCGTGCCGGGAACCAGCACCCCTCCCATGACCAGCCCGAACATGAGGTTCTTCCCGCGGAACTCATACTTGGACAGGGCATAGCCCGCCGCGGCCGCGAAATATGTGGCCAGCAGCGCCCCGGCCCCCGAGTAGAGCAGGGAATTGACGAACCAGCGCGGGAAGATCCCACCGTTGGAGGTCAGGACGTTGCGAAGATTCTCCACCAGGGCGAAACTCCCACCGAACCAGAAGCCGTTGGTGGAGAACAGATCATCGGTGGTCTTCGTGGCGTTGATGACCACCCACAGGACCGGAATGATGAAGTACAGCGACACCAGCACCAGGACGCTGGTGACGAAGAAGGTCGTGGATCGGCGTGTCCCGGCCTCGCGGCTGCTGCGATCTGCCATGTCAGTCCCCTCCTCGCCCGGTGGTGGCCCGCAGGAATATGAAGGACAGGATGAAGGCGGCCGCCGCAATAATGACCGCCTCGGCGGCTGCGACACCGTAGTCGTTGTACTGGAAGGCCCAGGTGTAGGCCGAGTAGTTGGGCGTGTACTCGGTGTTGATGGCCGGGGCGATCGTCGCCAGGATCTGCGGCTCGGCGAACAGCTGAAGGGTGCCGATGATGGAGAAGACGATGGTCAGCAGCAGCGCCGGGCGGATGAGCGGAATTTGAATGGAGGTGGCGATGCGCACGGGTCCTGCCCCATCGACCTTCGCGGCCTCGTACACCTCGGCGGGGATCGCCTTGAGCTGGGCGATGATGATGAGCATGTTGTAGCCGGTGTACGCCCAGGTCACGATGTTGGCGATCGACCACAGCACGTTGCCCTCGGCGAGGAAGTCGTACTGGATGCCCACCACTGCCAAGGCGTCCACGATCGGAGACAGCCCGGGGATGTACAGGAAGGACCACAGGATCGTGGCGATCACTCCGGGCACGCCGTAAGGCATGAAGTAGAGGGCCCGGAACAGGCCCGGCCAGCGCGCCGCGGCTGACTCCAGCAGCAGTGCCAGGACGGTGGCTGCCGCGATCATGACAGTGACCTGCACGGCACCGAACAGCAGCACCCGCCCAATGGACTGAGTGAAGTTGGCATTGGCCAGGGCGGTGGCGTAATTGTCCAAGCCCGCGAAGGTCTCGGTGGTGCCGCCCTCGCCGTACAGTCCGGTGTAGCGGGTGCGGGTGAAGGACTGCACCACGGCCACCGCGATCGGCACGATGAACGTCAGTAGGAACACGAGCATGAATGGCGCCACCAAGAGGTAGGGCGCCGCGTTCTTCTTCACTGTTCCGCCTCCCTGGCTCGCAGACCACGACGCTGGAAGGCCCGGACGATCTCGGTTTGACTGATCGCCAGGGAGTCCACCAGCGAGGTGCCGTCGGTGAGTTTGCGCCGCATTCCGTCGGCGACGATGTTGATCGACTGCTGGCACAGCGGCGGCCAGAGCCAGTCCAGGTTCTGTTCCCGGGCCATGGGGGCGATCACCTCGGTGTTGTAGCTCTGGCCTGAGAAGAACTCGCTGGGGCCTTCGCGCACCTTGCCTATGTAGTCCGCCGCAGGCGACCAACCGGTGCCGCAGTTGGTGATCAGGGAGTCCAGAGCCTGCGGGTCGGAGTGCATCCAGATGATGAAGTCCGTGGCCTCCTGCGGATGTCGGGAGTTGGCCATGACTGCGGCCGTCGACCCCCCGGAGTAGCTCGATCCGTAACCGGTGTCCCAACGGGGCATGGGAGCGACCTTGAACTTTCCCGCGCCTGAAGGCACGGCCTCGATCAGGGCATCCGCCCAGGAGCCGTTGGTGTGCGTGGCCAGGGTGCCTGCGCCCATCGCGGACATCCAGGGGGAGGAGAAGGAACCGAATGCGGTATTGACCAGTCCGTCGTCGATCGCCGTGTCCCAGAAGGCGGCGACCTGGAGACAGGCCTCATCGGTGAGGTTGATGACCCACTCCTCGCCCTCGGGAACGAACCAGTTCCCGCCTGCCTGCTGGCACAGTGTGGCGAGCATATTGCCGTCGGCCACGTTGAACACGTCCATGTAGGTCCCGGGCCGATTCTCCTGGATGAGGCGGGCCGTGTCGGCCCATTCCTGCCAGGTGGTGGGCGGCGAGGCACCCACTGCGTCGAACACGTCCGTGCGATAGAACAGGGCGACCGGACCCGTGTCCTGTGGGATGCCGTACACGCCGTCGGCCAGGTCCACGTAGCTCCAGGCGGCGGGATCGAAGAGATCCTTGTGTTCCCGCGCCCCGTAGCGAGATATGTCCACCAGGTCGCCGGCGAGGACGAACTCGGGGATCATTCGCATCTCCACCTGGCCTATGTCCGGGCCGCCACCGGCTGCGAGCGCGGAGTAGAGCTTCTGGTAACCGCCGGAGGTGGAGGAGGGGATCCAGGTTACCTCCACCCTCACATTCGGGTTCACCTGGTTGTACAGGTCGGCGACGATCTGCAGGTCCTTCAGCCACGACCAGTAGGTGAGCGTCACCGGACCCGAGGCGGGCGGAATGGCACCAGCGGTTTCGGCGCGGTTGTTCGTCGTCGTGCAGCCGCCGACGGTCATAGCCGCAGCGGCGCCCAGGCCGAGAAAGGCGCGTCGTGGGATGGAGGTGTGCACGATCGTTCCTCACTCATCGTCGAGTTCAGCCGTGGCCCTCTCCGTTCTACTCTCGGGGAAAGCCGCGAAGAAATGTGACGAGTGTAACGTGCAATGTCTCGGATCGGAAGCTCTCGTCCGTAGGGTCCCGCCACGACGTTGTCGCTGTGCGGGGTTGTGAGGCTCTCACTTACCGGGGTGCAGGCACGCCCAGCCACTCGTACCAGCCGCGGTGCAGCACCAGCCAGGCCAGCAACCCGTAACCGGCCTGGGCCGGGTGCCCGCCGCCGTCGGAAATGACATCGGTGAGCCACTGGTCGTGGTTTCGCAGCGGCTCGAAGGTCTCCACATACGGGATGCCCCGCCGCTGGCACACCTCGCCGACCGCCCGCGACAGTGCCGCGGTGCCGTCGGGGTCCGCGGCCGGCAGCGGCGGTGGGCCCACCACGAAGCAGGAGCGGTGCTCACTGGTGGCCGCATCCAGCACGTTAGCGATGGCCAGGCGGGAGCGGGCGTGAGAGACGCCGGCGATCACGTCCGCGACGCCCAGGCCGATCACCAGCCGGTTGACGCCGGCGTGCGTGGTGCGGCGGGCCACCTCGCCCTGCCAGCGCTCGGCCAGTCGCGCCGTCGTCTCGCCCGGGACGGCCAAGGTGTTCCACATGATGCCCAGCTCGCGAGGCGTGCGTGCCATCACCCGGCCGGTCCACCCCAGGGCGCGGGCATCCCCGTAGCCGGACACCAGCTCATCACCGATGAAGCACAGGCTCGTCTCCTCCATGGCCACCCGCTCCGCTCCTCACTTGTTGACGACTGCTGAGCCTCATCTTGCCATTGTCCAGCCGGTGTGCATTGCGCCGCGCGGGCACCGCGGTGGCGGGCGAAGGTGATAGCGTGCCAGCACTATGCGACGAAACGCTCGCCGGGCGCGCAGGCGCCACCGCTCCGGCACGGAATCCGACCACCCCCACCCCGACTCGGCCCGTCGGCCTGCGGGAGGCCGCCCGTGAGGGAGTGGCTGATGATCGCCGTCGGCGTGCTGCTGACGGCCGGCACCGCACTGTTTGTAGCCGGAGAGTTCTCTCTGGTGGCTCTGGACCCCTCCACCGTGGAGACGCGCGCTGCCGCCGGCGACCGCGGGGCCGCCCGGGTCGGCCGAGCGTTGAGCCGCCTGTCCACGCTGCTTTCCGGGGCCCAGGTGGGCATCACCCTGACCACCATCCTGCTCGGCTACACCATGCAGGCCGCACTGTCCACGCTGCTGACCGGCCTGCTGTCCACCTGGCTGGCGCAGGCGGTCGCCACCGGTGTGGCGGCGGCCGCCGCCCTGATCCTCGTCAACGCCTTCTCCATGGTGGTCGGTGAACTCATCCCCAAGAACGCCACCCTGTCCGACCCCATGCGGGCCGCCCGCGCCGTCACCCCTTTCCTGATGGGGTTCAGCGCGGTCCTCAAACCCGTGATCGCCGTGCTCAACGGCACCGCCAACCGGGTGCTGCACCGGATGGGGATCGAGCCGGCCGAGGAGATAAGCGGCACCCGCTCCGCCTCCGAACTGGCCGCCCTGGTGCGGCACAGTGCCGAGGAGGGGGTTCTGGACGTCTCTACCGCCGCGCTGCTGACCCGCTCCATCGGGGTGGGACGGTTGACCGCCGTCGACGTCATGACGGACCGCGGCCGCCTGCACACCCTGACCGACCAGGACACGGCCGCCGACGTGGTGGACCTGGCCCGAGCCACCGGCCACTCCCGCTTCCCCGTCATTGGTGACGACGCCGACGACGTGCTCGGCATCGTCCACCTGCGCCGCGCAATCGCCGTCCCCTACGCCAAACGCGCGGAGGTACCGGTGACCTCATCGTCCCTGATGACTCCCGCCCACCGGGTGCCGGAGACCATGCCACTGGCTGCCCTACTGGTGGAACTGCGCGACACCGGCAGCCAGATGGCGCTGGTGGTGGACGAGTACGGGGGCACCGCCGGCGTGGTGACGCTGGAGGACGCCGTGGAGGAGATCGTCGGAGACGTGGCCGACGAGCACGACCGGCGCCGCTCCGGTGCACATGCCGACGCCGCCGGCGACTGGCTGGTACCGGGCTGGCTGCGCCCCGACGAGCTGGTCGACCGCGCCGGCATACAGGTGCCCGACGACGGCCCCTACGAGACCCTGGCGGGCCTGGTCATGACGGAACTGGGGCGCATCCCCGAGGTCGGCGACGCCGTGGCCACGCCGCAGGCGGTGCTGACCGTGGAGGCCATGGCGGGGCGCCGCATCACCCGCCTGCGTATCCATCCGCTCACTACTCCGGACACCGCCGACGGGGCGTCCGCCGGGGGAGCGGCAGCAGAGGCCGGGGGAGAGGAACCGCAGTGATGAGTACCTCCCTCGCCCTGATCCTGACCGTGGTGCTGCTGGCCGGCAACGCCTTCTTCGTCGCCGCCGAGTTCGCCGTCACTTCGTCGCGCCGCGCTCGCCTCGAACCGCTCGCCGAGGCCGGTGACCGGCGCGCCGCCACCGCCGTGTGGGCGCTAGAGCATGTCTCCCGCATGCTCGCCACCGCCCAGCTGGGCGTGACCGTCTGCTCTACCGGGCTGGGTGTGGTGGCCGAGCCGGCCATCGCCCACCTGCTGACGCCGCTGCTCGCGCGCCTCGGGGTGGGGACCGCCGGGGCGCATGCGATCGCCGTGGTGCTGGCCCTGGTACTGGTCGTCTACGCCCACGTGGTGGCCGGGGAGATGGTGCCCAAGAACCTGTCCATCTCCGCGCCCGAGACGGCCGCCCGCTGGGTGGTGCCGGCCCTGGTGCGTCTGTCCCGGCTGCTGGGCCCCATCATCACCGCCTTGAACGGCTTCGCCAACGGCGTGCTGCACCTGTTCGGCATACAGACGCGCGACGAGGTCTCGGCCGCCTTCAACGCCGCCGAGGTCGCCTCCATCGTGGAGCGTTCCACCGCCGAGGGGGTTCTCGACGACGACACGGGCCTGCTGTCCGGCGCCCTGGAGTTCTCCGAGGAGACCGCAGGCAGCGTGATGGTGCCGGTGGACGCCCTGGTCACCCTGCCTGCCGGATTCACCCCGGACGACGTCGAGCACACGGTGGCCACCACCGGCTACTCCCGCTTCCTCGTGCTCCGGGGCACTCAGATCGACCCCGATGCGGCGGACGCGGGCGTGGTCGGCTACCTGCACCTGAAGGATGTGCTGTACGCATCCGAGGACAGCCGCACCGAGCCGGTGCCGCAGTGGCGCGTGCGTGCCCTGGTGCCGGTACACGCCGGTGACGAGGTTGAGGACGCGTTGGCCGCCATGCAGCGCTCCGGCGCGCACCTGGGCCGGGTACAGGACGAGGCCGGTACTACCCTCGGCGTGGTCTTCCTGGAAGACATTCTGGAAGAGCTCGTAGGTGAGGTGCATGACGCCATGCAGCGCGACGAATTCCAGCGGCGGGAACGCGGACAGGCGTGAGCGCGCCTGAGGTGTGACCACCGTCCTGGCACGGGAGCATCACGTTTAGCTAAAGTGCTGCGGGCGGCCCGCCGGGCGGCCGCGAGTACTACCTTCGGAGGCACGGGGTGGCTGAACAGCCCATGACACGGCGCCAGCGTCGTGAAGCGGAGCGCGCTGCCGAACGCCGGCAGGCGGTCGTCGAGCAGACGACTCGCGTGGCGACCTCGCCCGCCCCGCCGCCGCCAGAAACATACGCGTCGGCAGGGCTCGCCTCCCAGCGTCCCTCCTCTCACCGTCCCGCCGCCCCGCGCCACCGCAGTCCCCTCGGCGCGGTCGCGCGCGCCGGCGTGCTGGTGGTCCTCACCCTGGTCACCGTCGTCGCTCCGCTGCGCTCGAACCTGCTGACCGCCCCACAGGCCGTGGCGGCTTTGGACCTCAGCGGCGCGGTGCCCGCAAGCGCAGGCGCCAGCAGCACCGATCCCTCGGCTTCGGTCGCGGCCGCCGTGCTCGGCTCGGATGCGGACGTCGACACCGCCTCCGACCCGGAACTGTCCAACGTGCCCGACGCCGCCACCCTGGCGCGCATCCGTGAGGCTTATGAGAACGCCTCCGCCACCTGCGCCGCCCAGACCACGGGCGCCTCCGGAGACACCGCCGCCTTCAACTCCACCCCAGAGGTCTTCTTCCCCATGATCGCGGGCACCTACACGGTCTCCTCACCGTACGGCTACCGCCTGCACCCCACCCTGGGGTACATGAAACTCCACGCCGGCCAGGACTGGGCGGCCGCCGCCGGAACCCCCATCTACGCGGTCGCCGCCGGCACCGTCGTCGATGCCGGAATGTCGGGCGGCACCGGCACCATCACCATCGAGCATGAGATCGACGGCGAGATCTGGTACACCCGGTACCTGCACATGTACGAGGACGGCATCTACGTCTCCGAGGGCGACCAGGTGGAGGCAGGTCAGCTCATCGCCGGTGTCGGCTCCACCGGCTACTCCACCGGCCCGCACCTGCACTTCGAGGTGCGTAACGCCAATACCACCGAGGACTCCTCGTCGGTGGAGCCGGAGGAGTGGCTCGAGGAGCACGGCGCCGTCGAGTTGACCACCGACTGCTCCTGAACATGCGCGAGTCACAGCCGCCTGTGAGAATCCGACCTATGAGCCCAACCCGCCGTTGCGCCGTCGTCGCCCACCGGGGCGGGGGCGGTGAGGTAGCCGAGAACACGTGGAGCGCCGTCGAGCACGTGGCCGCGCTCGGCCTGACCTGGATGGAGACCGACCTGCGGGCCACCGCCGACGGCGTCGTCGCCCTCTCCCACGACGCAGACCTGGCGCGCACCGCCGGTGACCCACGGCGCATCGCCGAGCTGACCTGGGAGGAACTGGCCGCCGTGGACGCCGGCGATGGGCGCCCGTTCGTGCGGCTGGACCAGGCGCTAACCGCTCACCCGGGGATCAGTTTCAACATCGATTTGAAGGATTCCGCCGTGCTCCAACCCGCCCTGCGGGCGGTGCGCGCCGCCGACGCGCTGGGACGGGTGCGTTTCGCCTCCTTCTCGGCACGGCGACTGGCCGTGCTGCGGCGTCAGGAGCCGCGGGCCACCACCTCCCTGGGGGTTGGCGACGTCGCCCGGCTCATGGTGCGCAGTCAGGCGGCCTTGCCGGTACGGCGCGGTCGGCGGACCGGAAGCAATGAGCAGGTCGACGCCGTGCAGGTGCCGATCAGCTTCCACCGCATACCCGTGGTCACCCCTCGCTTCATCTCGCAGGCGCACGCCTTCGGGATGGAGGTGCACGTGTGGACGGTGGACGATCCCGAGCAGATGCGCGCGCTGGCGAACAGCGGCGTCGACGCGGTCATCACCGACCGCCCCACCCTGGCGCTGGACGTGCTCGGTTGATGAGGCGGGTGCGGCCGTGGTGACAATTGCCTCATGACCGACGCCCGCACCCAGCCCGCCCAACACGTCGCCTCCACCCCGATCGCCGTCCCCACCGGTGAGGCCGGCCCGCGGGTGAACACCACCGCAGGGCCGGTGCGCGGTGTATGGCGAGACATCGTCTCCGCTCCGGATCGCGTCGGACCGGGCGCCCGCTATCGGCGCTCGGCCGCCTTCTACGGCATTCCTTACGCCGAGGCGCCGGTGGGGGAGCGGCGCTTCATGGCGCCGATACAGCGGGAGCCCTGGGACGAGGAACGTGCCGCAGTCGTCCCGGCCGCTACGCCGCAGCGCGGCTCCATCTTCACCGACCCGGCCATCCCCGAGCCGAGCGTGCCGGGAGACGATTTCCTCACCGTCAACGTCTTCACGCCTGCGCCCGGCGACGAGGACGCACAGCTGCCGGTGCTGGTGTGGATTCACGGCGGCGGCTGGACCTCCGGCTCCCACAACTCGCCCTGGTATGACGGCGCCGCCTTCAACCGCGACGGCGTGGTCACCGTGTCGGTCGCCTACCGGCTCGGATTCGACGGCTACGGATACATTCCCGACTCCGACGCCCCCTACAACCGGGCGGTCCTGGACCAGGTCATGGCCCTGGAGTGGGTGCGCGACAACATCACCCGCTTCGGCGGGGACCCGGGCCGAGTGACGATCGGCGGACAGAGCGCCGGCGGCGGCAACTGCCTGGTGCTGCTGGCGGTGCCCCGCGCCCGGGGCCTGTTCCACGGCATCATCTCCGAATCCGGCGCCGTTCCGGACCTGCCTGCCGCCCGCAACGCCGACAATGCCGCCCGCATGGCCGCCGCACTTGGCGTGGAGCCGACCCTCGCCGGATACCGCTCGTGCAGCTACGACGCCGTCTTCGCCGCGCAAAACGCCGTGAGCGGCACCGGCGAGCATATCGACGACGGCGGGGCCACCGCTGCCGGTCCGGACCCGGTCGCGGCCGTCGCCGGGGTGCTGGCTGGTATTGGCGAGCCCGACACCGGCATCCCGTTCAGCCCGACCGTCGACGGCGAGATTGTCACCGCCCCGATCCGGCAGGTCCTGCGCCGAGGCGACGGGGCGCAAGTTCCGGTCCTCGCGGGCTCAACCACACACGATTTCGCCTTCGCCGGCCTGGCCTATGTCGAGGCCATGGCGGACCGGGATCCGCGCGAGGTGCTGATAGGCGGCGGCATGAGCGAGGCCATGGCCGACCGACTGCTCGCCGCCCACCCCGAGCACGCCGACGCCCCACACCTGGTGATCGGCAGCCTCATCTCCGACGCCACCTTCCACATTCCGCTCGCGGGCTGGTTCCTGGCCCGCGCCGAGTACGCCGAGGCGGCGGGCATGGGCGCCACCGGCGCGGGTACGAGTGTCACCGCCGCGGGCACTACCAACGCCGGTGAGGACATGGGCAAGGCGACGAGTGCCGTCGACGGTCCAGCCGGGAGCTACGCCTACGAGTTCAGCTACCGCTGCGGGCCGACCGGGCTCGCGACCCACTGCATGGAGATTCCCTTCGCCTTCGACTGCCTGAGCGAACCCTACTGCGAGCACACGCTCGGCGCGGCGCCGCCGCAGGCGCTCGCGGACGCCATGCACTCGGCCTGGGTGCGTTTCATCGAGACCGGTGAGCCCGGCTGGGAGCCTTGGACGGGGCGGAGTATCGGTCGCCGCTTCGGCGACAACCGCTCCGGGGCGCTGACCGTGGTGGAGGACCGCGTCATCTTCGACACCGACCGCGACCTCGCCGCCGGCGCCCGCTGATCGCAGTGCAGTAGCGTGCGGGGAACCCCGAAGCCCGGCCCCTACGGGTAACAACCCGACCTGTCTTGTGCCAATTTGGCCTGCCGGCCAGGCGCGCCGGCGGGCACAATTGAGGGGAGTCACCCGGCGGCATCCGGATGGCTCTCCGATGCAGGCGGATCAGTTGAGCCACCTGCCGAGGGCATCCACAAGGACACCAATGGCCCGGATCAGATGAGCGAGAGCTTCGAAGACTTCGCTCGCCTGCCGGGCCATTCCCTTGCCCTTGC